>CAMCQD010000258.1 GCA_945876925.1 uncultured Dermatophilus sp. | reverse complement strand
CGCCCCCGCCAGCAGGCGCAGCTCATCCTCGTCCAGCAGCCCTTCCCGGCCGGAATCCTCCACGAAAGAACGCACCTGGTCACGGTCGAAGGCGGCCGCCACCTCATCGCGCGGGGTCACCCGCATGATCCGCAGGAACAGGTTCGCGGTGGCGTTCATCAGCCACAGGAACGGCCGCGCTACCGCGCAGAAGACGTACATGAACGGGCCGAGCAGCAGCGCGGCGGGCACCGTGCCGGCCAGGGCGATGTTCTTGGGCACCATCTCGCCCAGCACCATGTGCAGGTACACGACGATGAGCAGCGCGATGACCAGCGCGACCGGATGCACCAGCGCCCCGGGCAGGCCCAGCGTCTCGAACGGGATCTCCAGGCTGGTCGCCACGGCGGGTTCGCCGACCGCGCCGATGCCCAGGGAGCAGGCCGTGATCCCCAGCTGGGTCCCGGCGATGATCGTGCTGACCTCCCTGAGCGCCTGCAGCGTGATCCGGGCACTCCACGAACCGGCCTGGGCGAGCGGTTCGAGCTGATCCCGCCGGACCGAGACCAGGGCGAACTCAGCGGCGACGAACAATGCGTTACCGGCCAGCAGGACGACCAGGATGACGATCGCGGTGACGGTGCTCACCGGCCCTCGCTTCCCGTCCCGGCTGCGCGGCTGGTCCCGGTGCCGGGACCATCCCCGGGGCTCAGGGGGTCCGGGCCGGTCCCGGACCCGTGGTCACCCGCAGCCGGGGCGGACGCCTCCGGGTCGTGGCCGTGCCGGTGCACGGTCACGCGGTCGACCCGGTGCCCGTCCAGCGAGGCCACCCGCAAGGTGACCCAGGCCGCGACCGCCATCTCCCGCTCGTCGGGGCCGCCCAGGTCACGGGCCTGCACCACGACCTCGTCACCCGGGACGGGGAGCCGGTCGATCCGCTCGGTGATCAGCCCGGCGATGGTCTCGGATTCCTCTCCCTCGGGCATCTCCAGGCCGATGATCTCGCCCAGCTCATCCGGGCGCAGCAGCCCGCTGACCATCCAGCCGCCGTCGAAGGTGCGCCGGTAGCGGCGGATGTGGCGGTCGTGCTCATCCTGGATGTCGCCGACGATCTCCTCGATGAGGTCCTCCAGCGTGACGATCCCGGAGGTGCCGCCGTACTCGTCGATGACGACGGCCAGCTGCAGCCCGGGCTCGCGCAGTTCGCGCAGCAGCGGGTCCAGCGTCATCGACTCGACCACGACGTACGGAGCGGTCATGATCTCCTCCACGGTGCGCTCAGCGCGCTGCTCCGGGGGCACCGCCAGCGCTGCCTTGTAGTGCACCACGCCGACGATGTCATCGACGTCGTCGCCGGCTACCGGGAAGCGTGAATGCCCCGTGGCGACCACGACGCCGATGAGCTCGGCGAGGGTGGTGCCGCGGTGCACGAAGGTGACCCTCGGCCGGGGGACCATGACCTCGGCTGCCGTCCGGTCACCGAATTCGATGGAGCGGGCCACGAGCTCGGCGGTGTGCACGTCGAGCGTGCCCTCGGCCCCGGAGTGGCGCACCACGGCGGTGAGTTCCTCGGCGGTGCGGGCGGAGGCCAGCTCATCGGTCGGCTCGAAGCCCAGGCGGCGCACCACGCCGTTGGCTGCCGCGTCGAGCAGCCGCACCAGCCAGCCGAACAGGGCCATGAACACCGCCTGCGGACGCACCACCTGGCGGGCGACCCGTTCCGGCTCGGCGATGGCCCAGCTCTTGGGTACCAGCTCCCCGAACACCATCTGGGCGAAGGTGGCGATGACGAAGGCGCCGGTGACTGACAGCGTGCGGACCAGCCCGGCCGGGAGCTCGGTGCCGCCCAGCGCCGCCGACAGCAGGGTCGCGAAGGAAGGCTCGGCGATATAGCCGACGATGAGGCTGGTGACGGTGATGCCCAGCTGCGCCGCGGACAGCTGCGTGGAGAGCTGGGACAGGCCCCGGGCGATCCGCTCCGAGACCCGGTCGCCCTCCCGGGCCCGCCGCTCCACCCCGGAGCGATCGATCGTGATGTACGAGAATTCGACTGCGACGAAGAGGGCCTGGAGCCCGATGAGGACCACGACCAGGGCGACGATGATCCAGGCGGTGGTCATGCCGGGCGCTCACCCTGGTTCGGGCGGGCAGGCACGGGCACCGGCCGCGGGGCGTGCCTGGAGGAGTTCACGCAGGTCACGCGCGCATGGCGGCTGCCCGGATGTCGATACCGGTCCATGCTGACCCATGTTAGATTCCCCGCTGCGGCAGGCCATCATCGAACCCGGGACGTGGGATTTCTTTGCGGAACGCTCGTCCAGTTCAGATATGCCGTTTCATGCCCGGGCAGGTATGGTCGGAATATCGCCCGTGCGCAATTCGGCGCCGGAGCACGGTGCCGGCGTCCAGGCAGGCTACCGGCCGCTCATGAGCCCTGGGGGAGCCGGGCGGCTGGCCGGCCAGCGGGCGAACTGGCTCAGGACGCGCGGACTGCGGTTCGCGCATAATCCTCTGGGCCTTCGCGGACGCTTGCCCGATCAATGCCGACAAGGGGACTCATGCAGCTTCAGACCATCGCACGTTTCCGGCTCAGGGGGGCAGATCGTGCCTGATCACACGACCCGGACGCGACCGGGCACCCGGTCCCGGCGGATGCCGGTGCCGCTGCTCGCCGCAGCCCTGGCCGCCGTGCTGACGCTATCCGCCTGCGGCGGCGGCGACCCGGCCCCGGAGCCCTCGCAGGACACCACGAGCCCGGGCAGCAGCTACCCGTACGTCAAGCGTCCTAGCGGATTATTCTGGGATAGCGGCGTTTTCGGACACGACGTGGAGAAGGTCAACGACTTCACCAAGGAGCGCGGGCACGCCATCGACGTGCTCGGGGTGTCTCCCACGCGCGGGAGCTGGTCGGACACCATGAGCGACTGGTGGCTCAGCGACGAGACCATCCCCAAGGGGTTCACCGGCACGCTCAACGTCTCCCTGCAGCTCTTCCCCGAAGACGGCTCGATGAAGGCCGCGGCCGATGGCGACTACAACGGCGATTTCAAGAAGATCGGCCAGATGATCGCCAAGAAGTACCCGACCGCCTACGTCCGCCCCGGCTGGGAGTTCAACATCCCTAACTGGAAGTGGAAGGCCACCCCGGAGAACGTCGACGAATTCAAGGAGGCGTTCCGGCAGGCGTCGAAGTCACTTAAGGAAGGCGGTCCTAAGCTGCGGATCGTCTGGAATCCCAATGAGGGCAAAGGCGGTTCCCTTCCGGACGCCTCGACCGCCTGGCCCGGGGACGACGTGGTCGACATCGTCGGGCTCGACGCCTACGACTGGAGCCCGCCGTACGACGAGAAGGGCTGGCAGGAGCACCGCACCAAGGACCAGGGCTGGGACTACTGGGGTAACTTCGCCCGGCAGCACGGGAAGAAGTTCGCCCTGCCCGAGTGGGGCGTCATCCCCGGCGGCGACGACTCCGGCGGCGACAACCCGTCCTACATCAACTACGTGATGCAGTGGATGGTCGACAACCGCGACATCATGGCCTTCGAGACGTACTTCGACGAGACCGACGACTACTGCAAGTGCGCGCTGTCGCAGAACCCGAAGGCGAAGGCGGCCTACCTGGACTGGATGCCTCGGATCACCCAGCAGGTCCCGGCCGGGGCGAGCACCTCGGCGACGGCAGCCCCGGCGGCCTCCGGCACCACCCGTGCCCGGGTCGGTACGGCCACCCCGTCACGCCCGGCCACCTCGGCTAAGCCGCGGTCCCGGGCCACGAAGACGGACACGCCGGAGTCGTGACCGGGAACGGCCCGGGAGGTGAACACGATCGCGTTCACCTCCCGGGCCGTCGTCACGCCTGCCCGCACCCGGTGCACCCGCCCGAAGACGGCCCGGACACGGCAGCTACTGGAACTCGCTTAGCCGGCGGCTGCCGCCCGGTCGAGCCCGTCCTGGACATCGGCCAGGAGGTCGGCGCTCTCCTCTAGCCCGATGGATAACCGCAGCATCCCGTCGGTGATCCCGGCCGCGGCCCGCACCTG
>CAMCQD010000257.1 GCA_945876925.1 uncultured Dermatophilus sp. | reverse complement strand
CCCCGAACGCCGCCTACGCCCATGCCACCGACCCGATCGGCGTGGTGAACGAGTTCAAGTCGATGGTCGACGCGCTGCATTCCCGCGGTATCGAGGTGATCCTCGACGTGGTCTACAACCACACCGCGGAGCAGAGCCAGAGCGGGGCCACTCTCTCCTGGCGGGGCATCGACAACCGGTCCTACTACCGGCTGGACGGCTGGGGGCAGGACATCGACGTCACCGGCTGCGGCAACACCCTCGACCAGCGCGACATCTCGGCCCTGCGGATGACCCTGGACTCGCTGCGGCACTGGGTGCAGGAGTACCACGTCGACGGATTCCGGTTCGATCTGGCCGTGGCCCTGGCCCGCGGGCGCGACGACGGATACTACGACGGCCACCCGTTCCTCATGGCGCTGCGTGCCGACCCGGTGCTCTCCCAGGTCAAGCTCATCGCCGAGCCGTGGGACGTGGGCATCAACGGCTGGCGGACCGGCCAGTTCCCGCCCCCGTTCGGGGAGTGGAACGACCGCTTCCGCGATGTGGTGCGTACCTTCTGGCTGCCCGACGTGGCCGCCGGGGTGGCGGCCAACGGGCACGGCGTCCGCGAGATCGCCACCCGCCTGGCCGGCAGCGAGGACCTGTTCGGCCACCACGACCGCGGCCCGCTCGCCTCGATCAACTACGTCGCCTCCCACGACGGCTTCACCCTGGCCGACACCGTCACCTACCAGCGCAAGCACAATGAGGCCAACGGCGAGGGCAACCGGGACGGGCACGGCGACAACCGCTCGTGGAACCACGGCGTCGAGGGCCCCACGGACGACCCGGGCATCCTGCGGCGGCGCCGCCGCTCGATCCGCAACCTCCTGGCCACCACGCTGCTGTCCACCGGGACCCCGATGATCTGCGGCGGCGACGAATCCGGCCGCACCCAGGACGGCAACAACAACGCCTACTGCCAGGACAACGAGACCAGCTGGCTGAACTGGGAATTCGAGCCCTGGCAGGACGACCTCATCGAGACGGCGTCATTCCTGGCCGATCTGCGGGCCCGTCACCGGGTGTTCCGCCAGTCGACATTCTTCGACTCGCGGCCCATGCCCACCGACCGCCGGGCCGACGTGCGCTGGTTCGGGCGGCACGGCATGCCGATGACCGAGCCTTCCTGGCACGATCCGGCCTGCCGCGTCCTGCAGATGCTGCTCATCGGCGAGGGCCTGGACGCGACCTCGTTCCTGCTCGTACTCCAGGGCGGGGACGACCCGACCGAGTTCGTGCTCCCGGCCATCGCCGGGGGCGACGAGTACGTGCTCATCTGGAATAGCGCCTGGGAACGCCCGGACCCCGGCCGCCACGAGACCGGCCAGCCAGGTGACGTAGTGCCGGCGGAGGCCGCCTCGATGCGCGTGTACCAGATCCGCTGACCCGCCGGGCATCCCGCCGTCCGCGCGCCCCGCAGATACCCTCCCGGGCACCTTGCGGGGCAACCGCGGCGGCAACGGCCAGCCAAGATCGCTGCCCTTCGCAAACGGGCCGGTGCGAACGGGTCACGGGCACGCGCCGGTAAGGGTAGCGTCTGGGGGGTGAGCCAGTCATCGCCGACGAACCAGACCTCTGCCGTGACCGGCGACGCAACCGCGTCCCCGGCTGCCCAGGCCTCCGGCACCCCGGTGGCTTCGCGCCACACTCCCCCGCAACGCCCGATCGGGCGGATCCCGATCACCGGCGTGAGCCCGGTGGTAGAAGCGGGTGCCTTCCCGATGAAGTCCGTCGTGGACGAGGAGATCGTCATCGGTGCCAGCGTCTTCCGCGAGGGTCACGACGCCGTCAACGCCAATGTGGTGCTCACCGACCCCAGCGGGGGCGAGCACGTGGTCCCGATGACGCTGGTCAACGCTGGTCTCATGCGCTGGGAAGCCACCGTCGCCGCCGACCGCATGGGCTCCTGGAGCTACCGCGTCGAGGGCTGGTCGGACCCCTACGGCACGTGGGAGCACGACGCGACCATCAAGGTGAACGCCGGGGTCGACGTGGAGCTCATGCTCGAAGAGGGTGCCCGGGTGCTGGAACGCGCCCTCGGCGTCCCCGGGCGCTCCCGGGCCGGGCGTGAGCTGATCGAATCCGGCATCGCCACCCTGCGCGACGTGAACCGCACCGCCGCCGACCGCCTCGCCGGCGGGACCAGCCCCGCCGTCCGCCGCGAGCTCACGCTCGTGCCGCTGCGCGACTACGTCACCGAATCGCCCACGTACGGCTGGCTCGTCGAGCGCGAGCGCGCCCTGTTCGGCAGCTGGTACGAGTTCTTCCCGCGCTCGGAGGGCTGCTACTTCGACGAGGAGGCCGGCGCGTGGGTCAGCGGCACGCTGCGCACCGCCGCCAAGCGCCTGCAGGCCGTCTCCGACATGGGCTTCGACGTCATCTACCTCACGCCGGTGCACCCCATCGGGAAGACCAACCGCAAGGGGCCGAACAACACCCTCAACGCCGGCCCGGACGACCCCGGCTCGCCGTACGCCATCGGCAGCCCCGACGGCGGGCACGACGCCATCGAGCCCAGCCTGGGCACCTTCGAGGACTTCGACTACTTCGTCTCCGAAGCGCACCGGCTCGGCCTTGAGGTCGCCCTCGACATCGCGCTGCAGTGCTCCCCCGACCACCCCTGGGTGACCTCGCACCCGGAGTGGTTCACCACCCGCGCCGACGGCACCATCGCCTACGCGGAGAACCCGCCCAAGAAGTACCAGGACATCTACCCGCTGAACTTCGACAATGACCCGGCCGGCATCTACGCCGAGGTGCGCCGCGTCATCCAGGTGTGGATCGACCACGGGGTGAGGATCTTCCGGGTCGACAACCCGCACACCAAGCCGGTCGAGTTCTGGCAGTGGATCATCGCCGACGTCGCCCAGGACTACCCGGACGTCATCTGGCTGGCCGAGGCGTTCACCAAGCCGCCGATGATGGCCGCCCTGGCCAAGGCCGGCTTCCAGCAGAGCTACACGTACTACGCCTGGCGCAACACCAAGGAAGACCTCTCCGAGTACATGAAGGAGCTCACTGAGGTCTCCGCGCCGTACATGCGGCCCAGCTTCTGGCCCACCACGCACGACATCCTCACCCCGTACATGCAGTACGGCGGCCCCACGGCGTGGAAGCTGCGGGCGGCCCTGGCGGCGACCCTGGTCCCCACCTACGGCATCTACGCCGGGTACGAGCTGCTGGAGGCCGTGCCCCGCCCCGGCGTCGAGGAGCAGATCGACAACGAGAAGTACCAGTTCAAGAACCGCAAGTGGGAAGAGTACGGCCCCGGAGGCGAGTTCGAGGGCAGGCTGTGGATGGCCGACTACCTCGGCAAGCTCAACCAGATCCGGTACGAGCACCCGAGCCTGCACTGGCTGCGTAACTACACCGAGCATCCCACCGACGACGACGCGGTGTTCTGCTTCAGCAAGCGCCGGGTCATCGCCGGGCACGAGGACACCCTCATCATCGTGGCCAACACCGACCCGCACTCCATGCGCGGCACGTGGGTGCACCTGGACGTCGAGGCGCTGGGGCTGGCCCCCGGCCAGGCCTTCATCGCCAAGGACCTCATCACCGAGAGCGAATGGGTCTGGGGCGCGGACAACTTCGTGCGCCTGGGAGTCGACTGGGAGCCGGTGCACATCATCTCGGTCCGGCGGTTCTGAGGTGCGCCGCCACACTGGCGCCGATGCCGGGGCCGGGCCCGTTCCTGCCCCGGTGCCACGCTGCGGCGGCACGGCCGGAGGAACCCGGGATGAGTGAGGCGGCACCCGGGCCCGTCCTGGACGACGGGCCCGGCGGGCTCGGATTGCTCGCCAGCTGGATGGCCACCCGGCGCTGGTATTCCGGCGTCGGCGAGCCGCACCTGAGCCTGGCCGGCGGTTTCACGCTGGATGATCCGGCGGGCGAGGCCATCCTCCACGTGCTCCTCGTCGCCGACGACTCCCCCGGCGCCCGGGGCGATGCCGGGGCCACCGCCCCGGCCGGGCCGGTGATCTACCAGGTGCCGCTGAGCTTCCGCGCGGCCGAGGACGAGC
>CAMCQD010000256.1 GCA_945876925.1 uncultured Dermatophilus sp. | reverse complement strand
CCGCTGCCAGGCAGGGAGGGTGGTGTGCCCGTAGGGCCTGGGGGTCAGTACGCTCCGGAGCCGGCGAACACGGCCTTGAACGTGCGGAACAGGATCTGCAGGTCGACGATCGGCGACCAGTTGTCCACGTAGCGCAGGTCGAGCCGGATCGACTGCTCCCAGTCCAGGTCGCTGCGGCCGCTGATCTGCCACAGGCCAGTCATGCCGGGCAGCACGTGCAGGCGGCGCATCGCGTCGGGCTCGTACTGGTCGACCTCGGCCTGGCTCTGCGGGCGGGGGCCCACCAGCGACATCGTGCCGAACAGGACGTTGAACAGCTGGGGCAGCTCGTCGATGGAGTACTTGCGCAGGAACGTGCCGATCGGCGTGATCCGCGGGTCGTGCTTCATCTTGAACTGGACTTCGTTGCCCTCGTTGTACTTGAGCAGGTCGGCCAGGCGCGCCTCGGCGTCGACCACCATGGTGCGGAACTTGTAGATGGTGAACGGCTCGCCGCGGACGCCGACTCGCTTCTGGCGGAAGATGACCGGCCCGGGGGAGGTCACCTTGATGGCGATCGCCACGCCGATGAGCAGCGGCGAGAGCAGGAGGATGAGGGCGGCCGCGATGGACCGGTCCATGAGCGACTTGAGGAACACCGACTGACGGGTGGCCGCCGGGCGCTCGATGTGCAGCAGGGACATGTCGGTCGACTGCCGGATCGACAGCCGCGGGCCGGCCACGTCGAGCAGGCCCGTGGAGACCACCAGCTCGACCCCGCGCTCCTCCAGCGCCCACGTGAGCCGGCGCAGCGCCGTGCCGGCCAGCTCGGGGTGCGAGGTGACGGCCACGACCTCGGCGTCCACGAGGTCGACCGCGGAGACTGCATCCGAGGGGTGCCCGATGACCGGGACGCCCTCAATGGAGGAGGTGGCGTTCCATGCGGCGTCCATGCCCGAGGTGCAGACCGCGACGACGTCCAGCCCCTGGTCGGGGGAGCGCTTGATGCTGCGGATGAGCTCGGCGGCGGCGTCGGCCCGGCCGACGACCACGGTGCGCTGCATGAGGTGGCCGGCGCGGCGCTGGCTGTGCAGCCACCAGCGCATCCCGCGGCGCACGAGGAACCCGAAGATCAGCAGGGTCACGATGAGCGTGATGATGTACATGCGGCTCCACTGGACCCGCGAGAACAAGCCGACCACGGCCAGCAGGCCCAGCATGCCCACGACGGCCCGGCCGACGGCCTGGTACTCCTCGTCGGAGACGCCCAGGTAGCGGTGCTCATAGGCCCGCACCAGCGCCAGCATGGTCACCCAGATGAACGGCATCGCGATGCTCGCCACGGTGTAGCCGCCGGGGATCTCGGCCGCGGTGGGGCCCGCCCACAGCGCCAGCCCCACCGCGATGGCGGCGGCCAGCAGGTCAGCCAGGACGATCCGCACCAGGTACTGACGCGACCAGTCGCCGCGCGCTCCGACGCGCTCGATCACCTTGTCGGTGACGGCGGCCGCCGACATCGGCGTGGCCGGCGGCAGGTCGAAAGCGCGGACCGCGCTGCGGCTGCCCCCTGAGCGGTGCGCGCGCCGGCGGACCCGGGCTGCCTCGCGTTCGTGGATGGACACGTGTCAAACCTCCCCAATGTGCTGCCGCATGCGCGGCACCCCCGTCGCCCGTCTCGCTCCCTCGGACATCCGGAGCAGCCCCAACGGCCAGGCCCCCACGGCCAGGCCCCCGAACTCGATGCGCGGCCGGGAACGCCCCTGTCCCGTCGGCAACGCGTCTATCGGTTCAATCGCCCGGCGGCGGGCGGCGTTACGGGTGAATTTCATACCCGTTTCTCACGCCCGGCGCTCACGTGCGAGCAGGCACCCGGGACTGCGGAACTCCGGCGACCGGGCCAGTTTAACCAGTCTTTACCTGACATATGGGTGTGGTGCGCCAGCGGGTGAGTGATTGCGAAACGTTGCAATCCGCCGGTCACTGCCGCCTGCGCGGCGGTAGCGGGCCGCCGGGGCGCGGGATCGCAGCCCCGGGGATTCGCCGTCCTGACCGGGCGCGCCGTGCCTTATCCGCGCACCCACACAAGGAGGTCGGTAGAGTCGATGGCAACGAGACACATGCTGGCCGGCGAGGCGGGCCCGGACGACATCTGGCGCCCACCGGGCTGGCGGAGCAACGGGGCCGGTCAGGGAAACGAAGGACAGGCCCGTCCCGGGTGCCAGCCGGGCAAGGGGGGAACATGCGGGAGCCCAAGCACGCGACGGACGCCGCCGGGGCGCCCCGGGCCGGGTCCGGCCCGGACGCGAACGCCTTCGAAGTGGTGCTCGTCTCGTACAAGAGCCGCTCCCACATCGAGGAGCTGGTCGGTTCCTGGCCGGCCACCCTGCCGGTCGCGGTGGTCGACAACGCCAGCGGTGCCGACGGGCTGGCCGCCTGGGCGGACGAGCACCCCAACGTGCGCTACCTCGACGGCGGGGGAGTCGGCTTCGCGCGCGCAGCCAACAAGGGCGCCTTCAGCAGCGCCGAGCCGTTCGTCGTCTTCGTCAACCCCGACTGCCGCCCGGCTGAGGGCGATCTGCGCGCCCTGGTCGACGGCCTGGCCGGGGACTTGCTGTCGGCCGCGCACGCCGCGACCATGACTTCCCCCGGCGGCGACATCGAGATCGGCGTCGGCGGCTGGGAGCCATCGGTATCGCGGGCCTTCGCGTACGCCGCCGGGCTGCACAAGAAGTGGCCCCGGGCGGGGGTATACGCCAAGCCCTCCCAGGGCGAGCACATCGAGGTCGACTGGACCACCGGGGCCTGCATGGCCGTGCGCACCGGGCAGTTCGCCCGGCTGGGCGGGTTCGACGAATCGTTCTACGTCTATTCCGAGGACATGTCCTTCGGGCGCCGGGCCCGGCAGGCCGGCTTGCGCGAGGTGCTGCGCTCGGATGTCGTCGTGCGGCACGGGGCGGGCAGCTCCGGGGCGCCCTCGGCGGAGATGCTGCGGCTGCGGGGCGCCTCCTTCGCCAACTACGTCGACCGGTACCACTCCCCGCTGGGCGCGGGCCTCATGCGCACCGCCATGACCGGCGGGTACGTGCTGCGTTCCTTCCGCGAGCTGCTGCGCGGCAACCGCGAGCTGTCCGGGCTGTACGCCGCCTACGCCCGCGGCGTGGTCACCCGCACCGCCGTGGTCGGCGGGGTCGAGGTCGCCCGGGCCCGGTTCGAGCAGACCTCCCCCGAGATACTCGCCGCAGGCCAGGAAGGCCGCCCGTTCCTGTTCATCACCAAGGAGTTCGGGCTGCCGCCCACCTCCGGGGGGATGCTGCGCACGCTGGCGATGGTGCGCTGGCTCGCCGCCCGGGGGGATGTCGTGCTGGTCTGCCCGCAGGGGGTCAGGAAGATCGCCCGCGCCGGGGACGACATCGCCGTCACCGACCTGGGCGTGCCCGCCCGCGGCGGCGTAACCGGCAGGCTGCGGGACGCCGCGACGGTGCTCACGTACCGCAGCATCGGCGCGCCGCGGATCTGCGGGACGGCCGTGCTCGCCGGCACCCGGGCGGCGCTGGCCGGCTACGGCCCGTTCCGGGGCGCGGTGGTCGACCACACGTGCGCCTTCGGGATCACCGGCATCCTGCCCGCCGGGCTGCCGGTGATGCTGAGCACGCACAACATCGAATCCGATCTCATGGCCCAGCGGGCCGAGGCCGAGACCGGCGCGATGAAGCTGGCCGCCCGGCTCGAGGCCCGGCTGCTGCGCCGCCTGGAACGTACCGTGGGCGCCCGCTACCCGATGATCGTGTGCACCGAGCACGACGCCGCGCAGGCCCGGCGGGACGGCACCCAGGTGGTCGTGGTAGCCCGCAACGGGGTCACCCCGCCGGCCGTGCCCGGCCGTGCCCGGGCCGCGGCCGCCGGCCAGATCAACGCCGGCGAGCTGCTGTTTACCGGGGCGCTGGACTGGCGGCCCAACATCAACGGCATCGAGTGGCTGCTGACCTCCCCGGCGTGGGCCCGGCTGGTCCGGGAACGGCCGGGCACGGTGCTCACCGTGGCCGGGCGCAACCCGTCCCCGCAGTTCGTGCGGCT
>CAMCQD010000255.1 GCA_945876925.1 uncultured Dermatophilus sp. | reverse complement strand
TTTTACCCCGAGTACCACCGTCCCTGAGGCCGGAGCGGGCCCGCCCGCGCACGCCGGCATTTCCCCGCCCGGGCGGGGTGCGCGCGGGCGGCGAGCGGGGTCCGGGCCGGGGCGCTCGCGGTGAGCCGGCGCCCGGGTGATCCGTACAATCGACCAGTGCCACCCTCGCGTGCCTACCTAGATCATGCGGCCACCACGCTCGTGCGTCCGGAGGCACTGGACGCCATGGCAGCGGCCGGCCGCTCCCCGGGCAACCCCGCATCGCTGCACGGCTCCGGGCGGCGGGCCCGCCGCGAACTGGAAGAATGCCGGGAGCGGATCGCCGCCACGCTGCGGGTGCGCCCCTCCGAGCTCATCGTCACCTCCGGCGGGACCGAGTCGGACAACATCGGCCTCATCGGCGCCTACCGGCGGCGCAGCCGTGAGGATCCCCGCAGGCGCCGGCTGCTGATCTCGGCGGTTGAGCACTCGGCGATCCGCGATGCCGCCATCGCCCTCGAACGTGACGAGGGGGCGCTCATCACGTGGATCCCGTGCGACTCCGGCGGGGTCGTGCACGCCGGCGCGGTCCGGGCCGCCATCGAGGAGCCAGCCAGCGGCGGGCCGGGCACCGTTGCCGTCGCGGCCGTGATGGCCGTGAACAACGAAGTCGGCACGATCCAGCCCATCAGCCAGATCGCTGAGGTCACAGCCGAATCCGGGGTGCCGCTGCATGTCGACGCGGTGCAGGCCGTGGGTGTCGCCCCCGTTCCGGCCGGGCATGAGGGCGTGACCACGCTGGCGATCTCGGGACACAAATTCGGGGCACCCCCCGGAACCGGCCTGCTCATGGCACGCCGGAACGCCCCGCTGGAGCCGCTGGGCTATGGCGGCGGGCAGGAGCGCGGGCTGCGCCCGGGGACCATCGCGCACATCCTCGTCGCCGGGCTGGACGCGGCGCTGACCTGCGCGGAGCAGGAGCGGGCGGTGACGGTGCCGCGGCTGGCGGCGCTACGCGACCGGCTCATCACAGGGGTGCTCGGCGCCATCCCCGGCGCACAGGTCACGGGCGTGTGGCACCCGGGCGACACCGCCACCCGCAGCGCCGCCAACGTCCATGTGCTGCTACCCGAATGCGAGGGAGACGCGCTGCTCTACCTGCTCGACGCGGCCGGGGTGGAGTGCTCGACCGGGTCGGCCTGCCACGCGGGAATCCCGCAGCCGAGCCATGTCGTCATGGCGATGGGATACGACGAGACCGTCGCCCGGGGGGCGCTGCGGCTGTCGCTCGGGCACACCTCCACCGCAGCGGACGTCGACCAGGCCCTGGCCGCGCTGCCCGGGGCGGTGGACCGGGCCCAGCGCGCCTACCGGGTGACCCGCCCGGCAGGCGGGGAACGCCCCGTCGGCGAGGCGGCTGACGGGCCCGGTGCGGGAGCCGCCGTGACCGGCCCGGATACCCGCCTGGATCGGACCAGCGCGTGAGCCGTATCGTCGCGGCGATGAGCGGGGGAGTGGATTCCGCGGTCGCCGCCGCGCGCATGCTCGACGCCGGGCACGATGTCGTCGGGGTTCACCTGGCGCTGTCCACCACTGCGGCGACGCTGCGCGAATCCGCGCGGGGCTGCTGCACGCTGGAGGATTCCGCGGACGCCCGGCGGGTCGCTGACCGGCTCGGCATCCCGTTCTACGTGTGGGATCTGGCGGCGCGCTTCCGGCTCGACGTGGTCGAGGATTTCGTGCGCGAATACGCCGCCGGGCGCACCCCGAATCCGTGCCTGCGCTGCAATGAGCGCATCAAATTCGCGGCGCTGCTGGAACGGGCGCTCGCGCTCGGTTTCGACGGGGTCGCCACGGGCCACTACGCCCGGGTCGTGCTGCCGGGTGAGCCGGGCAACGTCACCGGCGGGCGGGAGCTGCACCGCGCGGCCGACCCGGCCAAGGACCAGTCCTACGTGCTCGGCGTGCTCGACGCGGCTCAGCTCGCCGGATCGCACTTCCCGCTGGGGGATTCGGTCAAGGCGCAGGTCCGGGCGGAGGCGCGGGAACGCGGCTTCGCGGTGGCGGCCAAGCCGGACAGCCACGACATCTGCTTCATCCCCGACGGTGACACCCGGGGCTGGCTGGCGGCCAGGCTGGGGGAGCGGCCCGGTCCCATCGTGGACGAGAACGGCAACGTCGTCGGGGAGCACCGGGGCGCGTACGCGTACACGGTGGGGCAGCGGCGCGGCCTGGGGCTGGCGCGCCCGGCGCCGGACGGGCGGCCCCGGTACGTGGTCTCGACCGACCCGCACAGCAACACGGTCGTGGTGGGCACTGATGACCTGCTCGGCATCGACCAGATCGACCTGGGCCACTTGCGCTGGTGCGGCCCCGCTGCCGGTCCCGGGCAGCGGCTGGGCGTGCAGCTGCGCGCGCACGGAGCCGAGTTCCCGGTGACCCTGGCGGCGCCAGGAGGCGTGCCGGAGGCACCGGGCACCGGGGGAGGGCCGGCCGATCTCACGCTGCACCTGGCCGGGCGCGTCCGCGGGGTAGCCCCCGGGCAGACCGCCGTCCTGTACGACGGCCCCCGGGTAGCCGGCTCGGGCACCATCGTCTCCACCCGGAGGCGGTAACCCCCCGCGCGCGGGGCGCCCGGGAACACGCCGGTGCCCTGCCCCCGGGCGGGAGCAGGGCACCGTGGCGGGCCGGGCCGGATCAGCCGACGTCAGCCTCGGGGTGATCGCGCAGGTACGCCGACGCGGGGCTCTCGCCCATGCGCAGCGAGAACACGGTCGCGGCAGCGAAACCGCCCCAGATGACGAGCATGAACAGGATCATCATGACGATGGCGATGGGTGTCATCGGTCAGGCCTCCTTCTTGCCGCGGTTGCCGCGCAGGGGGAACAGCCCCGTCTCGCTCACGCCCGTGCCGGTGTCCTGCGGAGTGTACGTGTGCTTCGCGGTGATGTGCGCCTTCTTGGACCAGCGCATCTTCGACAGCACGAAGGCGATGACCGGCAGCGCTGCCGCCATCGTCCAGCCGAACACGTTGATGAACCATTGCGGATAGCCGCCGTACGGCTTCGCCAGCTGGGCGAGCACGTCGGCTCCCAGCAGGTAGAGCAGGGCCGCCGGGATGACCACCGCGACCAGGGCGATCCAGACCCTGCCCACCTTGAAGGTGCCGTGGCTGTTGAGGTGGTCGCGCAGCGCGGGCAGCTGGCGGAAGGCGAACGCGATCGCCAGCATCATCACCGTGGCACCGGCCAGGATGCCGAAGGTGTTGACGAATGAATCCAGCACGTCGAGCACCGGCAGCCCGGTCCTCGTCCCCAGCAGCGCGCAGCTGGCCACCGCCACCGGCAGGCACATCGCCAGCGAGCCGCCGACGCGTGACAGGCCCAGCTTCTCGCGCAGCGACGAGATGCCGACCTCGAGGATGCTCACCATCGAGGTGATCCCGGCGATGAACAGGGACACGAAGAACAGCACGCCGATGAGCGAGCCGAGCGGGGCCTGGGAGATGATCGTCGGGAAGGCGATGAAGGCCAGCCCGATCCCGCTGTCGGCGACGTCGCTCACGCCCACGCCCGCCTGCGTCGCCATGAATCCCAGCGCGGCGAACACGCCGATCCCGGCGAGCAGCTCGAAGCTGGAGTTCGCGAACCCGACCACGAGCCCCGAGCCGGTGATGTCGGTCTTGCGGTCGACGTAGGAGCTATACGTGATCATGATCCCGAAGCCGACCGAGAGGGAGAAGAAGATCTGCCCGATGGCCGACATCCACACCGAGCCCTGGGTCAGCGCCCCCCAGTCCGGGGTGAAGAAGGCATTCAGGCCCTCGGCTGCGCCCGGCAGGGTGAGCGCGATGAGGCACATCGTGACGAAGGTGACCGCCAGGATCGGGATGAAGATGACCGACAACATGCCGATGCCCTTGTCAACTCCGAGGCACATGATGATGATGCACACGATCCACACGACGATGAGCGGGATCATCACCTGCGGCACGATCTGGGTGCTCAGCCGTTCCGGCGCCTCCACCTGGACGAACGATTTCATGAAGAAGCCGGCCGGATCGTCGCCCCAGCGGTGATCGATCGAGTACCACGTGTAC
>CAMCQD010000254.1 GCA_945876925.1 uncultured Dermatophilus sp. | reverse complement strand
AGCGTCCCGGAAGCGCGCAGCCCGGCCACGCTCCCCGAATAGACGATCTCCCCTCCCCCGCTACCCGCCAGCGGGCCCAGATCAACCACGTGATCGGCTATCTCGATGATCTGCGGCTTATGCTCCACGACGAGGACCGTGTTGCCCTTGTCCCGCAGCCGCAGCAGCAGTTCGCTGAGCCGGGCGATATCGTGCGGATGCAGCCCGGCCGACGGCTCGTCGAAGACATAGGTGACGTCGGTGAGCGCCGATCCCAGATGCCGCACCATCTTGATCCGCTGCGCCTCGCCACCGGATAACGTGCCCGACGCCCGGTCCAGGCTCAGGTATCCCAGCCCGATCGTCACGAACGAATCCAGCGCCGCCAGCAGCGTCCCGATCAGCGGCGCCGCGGCCGGCTCATCCAGCGACCGCAGCCAGGCGCCGAGGTCGTCGATCTGCATCGCGCACGCATCGGCGATGCTGAGCCCGGCGATCTTCGCCGAGCGGGCCCCGTCATTGAGCCGGGTGCCCTCGCACGCCGGGCAGACCCGG
Organism: uncultured Dermatophilus sp.; assembly: GCA_945876925.1. Classification (GTDB taxonomy): domain Bacteria; phylum Actinomycetota; class Actinomycetes; order Actinomycetales; family Dermatophilaceae; genus Dermatophilus. The sequence continues at coordinate 3,546 of CAMCQD010000254.1, read as the reverse complement.
AAAACGACCGCGCGTTCCACGAACGCCCGGATATGGGGCTGCATGGCCTCGGGGTCCTTGCTCAGCATCGACTTGGAGATCCTGGGGATCAGGCCCTCGTAGGTGACGTTGATCCCCTCGACCTTGATCCGGGTCGGCTCCCGGTAGAGCAGGCTGTGCAGCTCACCGGCGCTGAAGTCGCGCACCGGGATATCCGGGTCGAAGAACCCGCATCCGGTGAAGATCCGCCCGTACCAGCCATCCATCGAATACCCCGGGACGATGATCGCGCCCTCGCGGATGGTCTTCGTCTCGTCGTACAGCGCGGTCAGGTCGAAGTCGGATACCCGGCCCAGTCCCTCGCAGTCCGGGCACATCCCGCCTACGACGACGAACTCCTTGCGCTGCGGCCTGGACGTGCGCCCGGCGCCCTTCTCCACCACGATGCCGCCGGCTCCGCGTGCCGATGGGACGTTGAACGCGAAAGCCTTCGCCGTGCCGATATACGGCGTGGCGATCCGGCTGAACAAGATCCGCAGCAGCGCATTCACATCGGTGACCGTGCCGACCGTCGAACGCGGATTGGAGACCAGCTGCTCCTGGTCCACGATGATGGCCGTGGTCAGCCCCTCCAGGGCGTCCACGTCGGGCCGGGCCTGGGCGGGCATGAACCCTTGCAGGAAGGCGCTATAGGTCTCATTGATGAGCCGGCGCGATTCGGCGGCGATCGTACCGAACACCAGTGAGCTCTTACCCGAACCGGACACCCCGGTGAACACCGTCAGCCGCCGTTTCGGCACCTCGAGGCTGACGTTCCTGAGATTGTTCTCCCGCGCCCCGGAAACGCGGATGATCTCGTGGCAATCGGACGCCGGGATCGCAGCTGGCACAATTCCAAGGTTAGGGCCACCGGCCCCGGCGAGGTGAAAGCCGGACTGTCCGGGCGGTGCCCGCTCCGGGCGGCTTACTCAGGCCAGCAAGGCATCGATCTGGTTGATCGCCCCGGTCGCGCCTTCGATCATGCCCATGTCGATCACCTGCTGCAGCTGCTCCTCCGACGAGTAGTAACTGATGTAGTCCACCCGGGTGCCCGAGGGGATCGCGGTGAACTCGGCCCGGTTGGCTGAACGGGGCAGGTTCTCGTTCACCTCGTAGTTCTCATCGGCGAAGGCGTCCTCGTAGCTGAAGGAGCGCGGCTCGTCGACCTCCTGCACGAACCAGACCCCGTAGTGCCGGTCCCCTTGCGGACCGGTCATGACGTACGCCATCCGCCCGCCGGGAGCCAGTTCGTGCTCGGTGAACGTCGCCGGGTACATCGGCGGTCCCCAGATCCGCTCCAGCTGGCGCGGGTCGGCGTACACGGCCCAGACCCGCTCCACGGGCGCGGCGAATTCCGCCGTGAGGGTGAGGGTGTGCTTCTGCGGGTCGCGCTGAACATCGATGACGGGCATGCCGTGCTCCTCTTCTCCTGTGACCTGGAACACGCCAAGTGTGCCTGAGCGGATCCCCTGGCGCGGGCCTTTCCCGGCCAGGACTCCCCCGGCAGCACCGGGCGCTGGCGCCTTACTGCCCGCGGCCCGCAGGCGAATCCGCGGCGCACCCGCCCGCGCCGCCGGGGAGCGCCCGTACCCTGTCGGATGTGAAGGCACCTGAACCATTCCGGTACGACGGCCGCCCCGGCGCGGGGCCTGCGCGATGAGCGGCGGGCTGGCCGCCCTGCTCGACGACGTGGCCACGATCGCCAAGATGGCTGCGGCCTCGGTCGATGACGTGTCGGCGGCGGCTGGCAAGGCCAGTGCGAAGGCCGCTGCGGTCGTGGTCGACGACACCGCCGTGACCCCGCGCTACGTGCAGGGATTCTCCCCCGAGCGGGAACTGCCGATCATCAAGCGCATCGCCCTGGGCAGCCTGCGTAACAAGCTGATCTTCATCCTCCCGGCGCTGCTGCTGCTCAGCCAGTTCGCGCCGTGGGCGCTGACCCCGCTGCTCATGGCCGGCGGGGCCTACCTGTGCTTCGAGGGCGCCGAGAAGATCTGGGAATCGCTCAGCGGCCACCACTCCGGCGAAGAGGAACCCGCGGCGGCGCGGGGCCCCGGCTACGAGGAGTCGATGGTCTCCGGCGCGATCCGCACCGACTTCATCCTCTCCGCCGAGATCATGGTGATCTCGCTCAACGAGGTCGCCGCCGAGCCGCTGGCCAGCCGGGCCACGATCCTCGTCATCGTCGGGCTGGGCATCACGGCGCTCGTCTACGGCGTCGTCGCCCTCATCGTCAAGATGGACGACATCGGCCTGGCCCTCACCCGGCGCGGCGGCCCCGGGGCGCGGCGTCTCGGCCACATCATGGTCGCGGCGATGCCCGGGCTGCTGCGGGTGCTGGCGATCATCGGCACGGTGGCGATGCTGTGGGTCGGCGGGCACATCCTCCTGGCCGGCCTGAGCGAGCTCGGCTGGGCCGGTCCGTACGAGTTCGTGCACCACGCCGAGGAGGCCGCCGCCGCGGCGGTGCCGTTCGGGCACGGCGCGGCCGGCTGGCTGACCAGCACGTTCTTCTCGGCGCTGAGCGGGCTGCTCGCCGGGGCGATCATCGTGGCGATCATGCACCTGCTCCCCCGCCGCCACGCCGGCGGGAACGGCGGATCCCCCGCCGGGGACCGGGAGCACGACGGCCACGGCCCCCGGGCGCAGGCCGCTCCCGGCGCCCGGGACGCCCGGAACCCTCCTGGCGCCCAGGCCGCATCCGGGACCTGACCGCACGGGCGGTTAAGGTTGCCTGCGTGACCCGTGAGAACACCCCGCAGCACGCATCCATCACCGGACCGGCCGAACCCGGCGGCGCCCTGGCCGGGTCGGCGTCGGAGGCGTCCTACGCCGCCGCGCAGGAGCGCAGCGCAGCCATCGAGGCCGCTATCGAGGCCGACGCCAGCCGTTTCCGGGTGCTCACCGGAGACCGCCCCACCGGCCACCTGCACCTGGGTCACTACTTCGGGTCGCTGCTCAACCGCGTCCGGCTGCAGGACGCCGGGGTCGACACGTGGATCGTCATCGCCGACTACCAGGTCATCACCGACCGCGACGGCGTCGGCGCCATCGGTGAGCGGGTGCGGTCCCTGCTCACCGACTACCTCGCGGCCGGGATCGACCCGCAGCGCTCGACGATCTTCCCGCACTCGGCGGTACCGGCCCTCAACCAGCTCATGCTGCCGTTCCTGTCCCTGGTCACCGACAGCGAACTGCGCCGCAACCCGACCGTCAAGGCCGAGCTGGACGCCACCGCCGGGCGTCCCATGTCCGGCCTGCTGCTCACCTACCCGGTGCACCAGGCCGCGGACATCCTGTTCTGCAAGGCCAATCTCGTGCCGGTCGGCAAGGACCAGCTGCCGCACCTGGAGCAGACCCGCGTCATCGCCTCCCGGTTCGACAAGCGCTACGGCCGGGCCGGGGACGGTAAGCGGCCGGTGTTCCCGCGTGCCGAGGCCCTGCTGTCCCGCGCGCCGACGGTGCTGGGCACCGACGGGCAGAAGATGAGTAAATCGCGGCACAACACCATCGAATTGCGGATGAGCG
>CAMCQD010000253.1 GCA_945876925.1 uncultured Dermatophilus sp. | reverse complement strand
GGCAGCACCGGCCGGGACGGGGAGTCCATGCTCACCGTGCTGGTCGACCTGGAGCACTCCTACCCGCCCGTGTGGCGCCGCCTCGAGCTGGCCTCCAGCCTGCGGCTCGACCAGCTGCACGACATCATCATCGGCGCGATGGGCTGGCAGGATATTCACCTGCACGCCTTCCGCTCGGCCTTCCGGGGGGAGCACGGGGTGGTGCTTCCCGTGCTGCTCACGGACGCCGACCTGGACAACCTCGCCGAACTCGAACCTGAGACATCCGCCCGGTCTGCCCGGGGCCCTGTGCGGCCCGGGGCCGAGGGCGGGTACGCGCGCGGCGGGCGGTCCCCGCTCGCCCGCTCCGAGCCGGGACCGGGCGGCGAGCGGGGCGTGCACGAGTCCGCCATCCTCGTGGGGGAGGTCCTCGCCGATGGCGGCGATGTCCTGCACCATGCCTATGACATGACCAGCGGCTGGCGGCACGTGCTCACCGTCGAGAGCGTGCGTCCCCGCCGGGAGGGCGAGCCCCGGGCGGTCCTCACGGGCGGGGAACGGGCCTGCCCGCCGGAGGACTGCGGTGGCGCCTGGATCTACAACGACATCGTCGCCCTGCTCACCGGCACGTCCGGCGCGACCCTGCGGCTGCAAACCCATCCCGACGATGTGCTCGACCAGATTGATTGGCTGCCGGAGGGATTCGACCCGGCAGCGTTCGACGTGCGGGAAGCCGCGGCCCGGGTCGAGGCGATCGACCTGCTGGAGCTGCCGCCGCCGCTGCCGCCGCTGGATTCGCTGGACCCGGCCTTGCACGAGCTCATCGCCTCGTGTGACACGGCCGGGCGCCGGGCCGCCGCGCACCTGCTGGCGCATGCGGGGATCGACGCCCCGAGCCTCGTGGCGGCCCATGCGGCCCGGACGCGGCGGGCAGTGGCCGAGGCCGGCGCGGCGGTGATGGCGTGCAGCGGACCCGGGGGCGTCCTGCCCCCGGAACTGGACGAAGCGGCCTGCGCCGCGATGGTGGCCCCGTTCGGGGAGCTGCTCGCGCTCGTCGCCGAGGCCGGCGCAGCCGGGGTGCCGGCCGACGGAAACGGCTCGCCGCCGCGGCGGCTGGCAGCGGCGGCCATCGCGCTGCGGCTGCTGCGCTGCCGGAAGGGGCGGCTGCGGCTGCCCGTGGCGTCCGCCCGGGCTGGCGGGGAGCCAGGCGCTCCGGCGCGGGAGCTGGCCACCGCGATCGCCCGGGCGCTGCCGCTGGGCTCGGCTCCCCAGGAGGTGGACGCCGGGGTCCTCAGCCTGCTGTCCGCGGCTGCCGGGCTCACGCGCTGCGATCTGGCCGATCTGGCCGATCCCGCCGGGTCGCAGGTGGGCGCGGCCGCGGCCGGGAGGGTGGCCAATCTGTGCCGCACCGTGCTCGATGACGCCGGCTGGCGGACCCGCGCCGGGCGGGTGAGCCGTCCGGTGATCGCCTTCTGGGCAGATCAGACCTGGTCGGTGCTCTCGCTGCTGAGCGGCGGTCCGGGGGTCGCTGACCCCGGTACGTGCCGATGCTGCTCGGCTGCCGAGTTCCCTTCAGGGGTACCTGCGCCCGTGCGGCTGCTGGCGCGTAGCGCGCTGCGGATGTGGTGAGGTCCGGGCACGTTGTGACTTCCGGAACGTTCAGGCATCTTGGCCCGCCGGGGCGCGCGCGGCTACGTTGATCCCAGCCCGGCCGGACCGGGGTCAGGTGTGAGGTATCCATGTCCGACCGTATGTACATTAACGGCAAGGTGTTCACCGGCCGGTGTGAAGAAGTATTCGTCACCTCGTTCGCGGTGAGCGGGGGCTCTTTCTCCTGGACGGGCGGGGAACTGGACCCGACCGGCCGCCCGGTTAACCAGCCCGTGCCCGGCCGCCGGGTCGAGGTGATCGACCTGCAGGGCGCGACCGTGCTTCCCGGTCTCATCGATGCGCATCAGCACCCCACGTTCGTGGCCTCGTTCGCCTCCGGTACGTGCCTGCTGCCGCCGTCGGTGTCCGATATCGACGGGATCGTCTCCGCCCTGCGCGGTGATCCGGCCAGGCTCGCCGACGACCAGCAGCCCCCGGATGCCCAGGGCATGCCCTGGGTGCTCGGCTGGGGATATGACGAGTCGGGCCTGGCTGAGCGGCGCCAGCTCACCCGGTACGACCTCGACCGGGTCTCGCAGCGGCAGCCGGTGTTCGTCCGCCGCTCCGATGCCCACTCAGGCTCGTGCAATTCGGTGGCCCTGCGGCTGGCCGGGATCACCGAGCACACCCCCGACCCGCCGGGGGCGAGCTTCGGGCGCGATAAGCACGGGCAGCCGAACGGCATCCTCACCGAGATCGCGGCGGTGGAGGCGGTGCTCGCCGCGGCGCCGCCGGCCTCTCCGGAGGTGCTGGTGGACGCGCTCGTGCGGGCGGGGCAGCACTACAGCGAGATGGGCCTGGTCGCGGTGGGGGATATGGTCTCGACGATCGTGGAGAACCCGCTCGGCCTCGTCCGCAAGGCTCAGGATCGCGGCCTGGCGCAGCGGGTGAACCTCTACCTGGGCTGGGATGCCATCTGCGGGAACCCGCCGCAGCTGGCCGAGTCCGACCGTACCGGCCGGGTGCGGATCGCCGGGGTGAAGATCTTCCTCGACGGCACGATGTCGAACCGGACTGCCTGGGTCTCCCGGCCCTTCCGGGGCAGCCGGAACGAGTTCGGCTCCCGGATGGCCAGTGACGACGAGCTGCGGGCCGCGCTGGGCTATGCCCGGGCGAACCGTATCCAGCTCGCCGTGCACGCGATGGGCGATGCGGCCCTGAGCGCAGTGATCGACGTGCTCGGCGATGAGGAACCCTGGCTGGGTGACATCGCCTCGGTCCGGGTCGAGCACGCCACCTTGCTCACCGAGGACCTGACCCGCCGGTTCGCCCAGGCGCGGATGGACTTCGCCGTGGTCAGCCACTCGATTTTCTACTTCGCCGAGTACGCGGCATACGCGGCCAATCTCACGACCCGCCAGCTGCTGGATGCCTACCCGCTGGCCCGGTTGTACGCCGGCGTGGCGATGGCGGCGCTGTCCTCGGATGCGCCGTGCACCGCGTGGTTCGATTCGGACAACGTGTTCCGGTCAGTGCAGGCGGCGGTGGAGCGCCGTTCGAGCACGGGCGAGACGCTCGGCTTTGACCAGGCGATCACGGTGCCGCAGGCCCTGCTGCTGTACACCTCCCGGGCTGCCCGGTGCGCCCCGTTCGGCGGGCTGGGCGAGATCGCCGCCGGGCGGCCGGCGGATTTCGTGGTGCTCGACTCTGACGTGTTCACCGTTCCCCCCGGTGACCTGGCTAAGGTCCGGGTGGCGCAGACCTATATCGCCGGTGAGTGCGTCTACGACCGCCGCGCCTCCTCCGGTCAGCCCGGGCAGTAGCACGGGGGCGAGGGCAGCGGAGGCAAAAAAGTTGAGTGAAGTTGTGGCAACTCCGGAATGCTGCGGGGCATCTGCTCGTTGAACAGGACAAGCCACGGGCTGCGGGCACCGGTCCGCGCATCGGCCGGATCTGTCCGGCTACGTGCGCCGGAGCCGCTGGCAGCCTGCGTGGCGCAGTGACCCGACGATGCGCCCGCGCGGCGCCCGAACCACCCGGAGGAACTCATGGCACAGCGCTTCGACCCGTTCGCAGAGATGGACCGCCTGTTCGGTCAGGCTGCCCGCGCCGTCACCGGCGGGCCCATGCCCATGGACCTGTACCGCAGGGGAGACGTCTTCACGGCCGAGCTCGACCTGCCCGGCGTCGACCCGGCGAGCATCGACATCGACGTGGACGACCGCACCCTGACCATCCGCGCGGAGCGCCGCGCGGTGTCCGACCCCGAGATCCAGTGGCTGTCGCGGGAGCGCGGATCCGGCACCTTCGCCCGCCAGCTCACCCTCGGGCGCGGCCTGGCTACCGACAAGATCACCGCGGACTACCGTGACGGGGTGCTCGTGCTGACCATCCCGGTCGCCGAGGAGGCCAAGCCCCGCAAGATCGCCGTGGGCGGTGATGTCGTCTCCGGGAGCGTGAGCGCACCCGCGGGCGAGACCCCGGCCGGGAGCTGACCGGCTCGCCGGGCCGGCGTGCCATCGGGCGCGTGCGGCCCGGCCTGCCCCACT
>CAMCQD010000252.1 GCA_945876925.1 uncultured Dermatophilus sp. | reverse complement strand
CCCTCCGGGCCACGGCTCAGCCGCCTCGGTCCCCGGAGCACCGGGCCGGCTAGCGCCCCCGCCCCGGAGCCCCCTAGCAGCCAGCCCGCCGGCCCTGCCCGGCCGGGATCCTCCGAGCTGGGGTGCGCCCGGTGCTGCGCCGCTGGCCGGGGGACGCCTGACGTGTACCGTTTCTGTCTATGAGCCACCCCGATGCCGCCCCCGCCGGTGACTTCCTGCGGGACAAGATCGCTCGCGACAACGAGAACGGCACGTTCGGCGGCCGGGTGCAGACCCGCTTCCCTCCCGAGCCCAACGGGTACCTGCATATCGGGCACGCTAAGGCCATCTGCGTCGATTTCGGGATTGCCGAGGATTTCGGCGGGGTGTGCAATCTGCGCCTGGATGACACCAACCCGGACACCGAGGAGAGCGAGTACGTCGAGTCGATCATCGAGGATGTGCGCTGGCTGGGTTACGACCCGCCGCAGCCGTTGCGGCACGCCTCCGACTATTTCGCCCAGTTGTACGAGTGGGCCGAGTTGCTGGTCCTTCAGGGCAAGGCGTACGTCGATGACCAGGACATCGAGACGATCTCGGCGCAGCGTGGCGGTTTCGGCAAGCCTGGCGTGGAGAGTCCCTTCCGTGACCGCCCCGCCGAGGAGAGCCTGGATTTGCTGCGCCGGATGAAGGCGGGCGAGTTCCCGGATGGCTCGCGGGTGCTGCGCGCCAAGATCGACATGAATTCCCCGGATATGTCGCTGCGCGATCCGGTGATGTACCGCATCCGGCATGCGCATCACTTCCGCACCGGGGACGAGTGGTCGATCTATCCCACGTATGACTGGGCGCACGGCCAGAGTGACGCCATCGAGGGAGTCACGCATTCACTATGCACGCTGGAGTTCGACACGCACCGGCCGCTGTATGACTGGTACCTGGCCCAGTTGCCGCTGCCGGCTGAGGCGCCGCAGCAGACCGAGTTCGCGCGCCTGGAGCTGACTCACGTGGTGACGAGCAAGCGCAAGCTGATGGCCCTGGTCAGGGAGGGCATCGTCGATGGCTGGGATGACCCGCGGCTGCCGACCCTGCGGGGGCTGCGGCGGCGCGGCTACCCGGCGGGGGCGATCCGGGACTTCTGCACTTTCATCGGCGTCACCCGCACGAATAGCCGGCATGACATCGAGTTGCTGGAGTCGTTCGTGCGGCGGCATCTCAACGTCACTTCGCAGCGGCGGATGGCGGTGCTGCGCCCGCTCAGGCTGGTCATCACCAACTGGCCGTCCGATGCTGACGGCAACCCGGTAGTGGAGTATTTCGACATCGTCAATAACCCGGAGAACCCGGATGACGGCACCCGTCCGGTGGCGTTCAGCGGCGAGCTATTCATTGAACGTGATGATTTCGCGCAGGTGCCGCCGCCGAAGTTCTTCCGGCTTTCCCCGGGGCGTGAGGTGCGGCTGCGCGGGGCGTATTTCGTTACTGCCACCGATGTGGCCACCGACGAGTCCGGGAACGTGGTGCAGGTCAATGCCACCTATGACCCGGCGTCGCGGGGCGGCAACTCCCCCGACGGCCGCAAGGTGAAGTCGACGATGCACTGGGTGAGCGCGGCGCATGCCGTGCCCGCGCAGGTGGCGTTGTATGAGCGGCTGTTCACCGCGGCGGTGCCTGGTGCCGCAACCGGCGACCCGATGGATGACCTTAACCCTGATTCGGTGGAGCTCATCGAGGACGCCCAGGTTGAGGCGGCGCTGGCGGAGACCGCCCCGGGCGAGGTGGTGCAGTTCGAGCGGCTGGGCTATTTCGCGCATGACCCGCGTACCCCGATGCTGTTCCACCGCACGGTCGGCCTGCGCGACGAGTGGGCCAATATCCGCAAGCGCGCCGCGAAGTAGCCACGGCGACGCCACCGGGCGGGCCGGTCCCCGGCCACCGGAGGGAGCGGCCCGCCCGCGACCGGCGGGGGCCTCGGGCAAAGTGGCCGCGGCGCGGTTCGTCACGCGTTGTTACGATGAGCGGCGCATCTTCTGCGGGTGGCTGCTGACGAGGAGGCGATGGTGCGCAGGATCCGTTCTCGCTGGGCACGCGCCGCCCTGATGCTGGCCGGCTGGATGCTGCTCGGCCTGATCGGGGTACAGCTCGGGCACTGGCTCAACGGGCATCCGGTGCCGTTCTTGTTCTTCCCGTTCTGCCTCATCGGCGTCCTGGCCGCGATCAGCGAGCTGCGCACCGCCCCGCGCGGCTAGCCCGGCTGCGGCCCGCATCCCCCGTCGGCCCGGTCGCCAGCAGCGCGGCAGCGCGGGGCTGATGTTTGCGACCGGCAGCGGAGGCGCTCGGTGGCTAGCATGCGCACATGGCGAATCGCGAGCAGGCTCCGTTCTTCTCAGCCGGGCTCGCCGTACTGGCGGCGGTGCTCACGGCGGTCAGTTCCTGCTGGCGCTGGCACCCGTGTGCCGGCGCTTCGGCCGGGGCTGCCTGCCGGGCGGCCGAGTCGGGTACCTATTACAGCGATCTCATGCAGTCGGGGCAGGGTGCCGCGGAGCTGGCGGTGCTGGCGGCGTCCTGGGTGGCTATGGGCGCGGCCCTTGCCGGGCTGGCGCTGCACTTTGATTCCCGGGCGGGACGCTGGGCCGGCGGGATCTGGCTGCTCGGCGGGATCTGCACCGCCGCAGCGCATCTGGGCATATATGACGACAATGTGGCGCTCGCGCTGCTGACTGTGCCGATCTGGGTCGCCTGGACGATCTCCCCCATCCTGCTCGCCGGGGTGGTGATGCTCTCGTCGCCGCGTTCCCGGCTCGGCACCGGGCTCGCCCTGGCCGGGAGCGTGCTCATCAGCCCTGCCGGGGACAGCACCCTGACGGCTCTGCTGTACGCCGGCAGCCCGGCGGACCAGGCTCCTTGGTCGGGTATGCCCGCAGCCGCCGGGCTGGCCCTGGTGGCCACGGCGATGATCCGGCTGAGCCTGCCGCCCCGTCCCGGCACGAGCCTGCGAGCCAGTCACGCCCCGCACCAGATCAGCTGACCCAGGCCCGGCTCAGCCCTGGCCCTGGCCCTGGCCCTGGCCCTGGGCAGCCTGGCAGCACCGTTCAGCCCAGCAGCCCGGGAACCTCGGCTAGGGACTGCACCACCCGCACTCCTGGGTCGCTGACCGGGGTTCCCCAGCCTGCCCGGCGCGGAGCAGGCTGCCCGGGTCGTTGCACCCATATCGCGCGCAGCCCGGCGCTGCGCGCGCCCATGACGTCGCTCCACAGCGAATCGCCTACGCACACGGCTTCGTCCGGGGTGACGCCGATGAGGTCGCAGCCGTGGTCATACATCCGCCGGTCCGGTTTGCCGACTCCGAAGGTGTCGGTGGTGACCGTCGGCAGGTCCTCGGGTAGCCCGGATGCGCTGACTTTGAGCCGGGTCTGGTCGTCGCCGGAGTTGGTGACGATGCAGGCCGGGATGCCTGCCTGGCGCAGCGCTCCGAAGAACGCGGGCACGTCCGGGAACGTCAGCTGCGAGGCCCGGAAGGCGTCGATGTAGGCGTCCTCGAATGCCTGGAACCCGTCCCAGCCGCCGTGTGCCAGCCCGGCGGCGGCGCAGGCGGCGACGTACCGGGTGCGGCGCTGTTCGACGAAGCTCAGCTCGCCCCGGGTGTAGGCGTCGAAGCGCCCGCCCGGGTCGGCGTAGAAGTGCTCGGCTAGCACGGCGTGCACGACGGGGCCGGTCTGGGGGAAGCAGCTCCCGGCGGCTGCGACGAAGGCGGAGTGCATGGCCGCGCGGGTGTCGATGAGGGTGTCGTCCAGGTCCAGCAGGAATCCCCGGACCGGACGCGCCCACAGGCCGCCGGTGGCGTCCGGTTCCCTCATTTGTGCCTCACAGGCTCGCCCGCAGGCGGCGCAGGCGGCGCAGTGCCGAGTCCTTGCCGAGGATCTCGATGGATTCGAAGAGCGGCGGGGAGACTTTGCGTCCGGAGATCGCGGTGCGCACCGGCCCGAAGGCGAGCCGGGGCTTGATTCCCAGGCCTTCGACGAGCGCGGTCCGCAGCGCTTCTTCGACCGGGGCGTGGCCGCATCCGCCGGCCTCGATGCCTTCCAGTGCGGTGATGGCGGCGTCGAGCCCGGCAGGGGCGGTGTCTTTCAGCTTCGCCCGGGCTTCTTCGGCGATGACGAGTT
>CAMCQD010000251.1 GCA_945876925.1 uncultured Dermatophilus sp. | reverse complement strand
GGCTAAAAAGCTTATGAAGGAGGGGGATAGGCTATGCAAGCATCGAAAGTCGTCTCACGCCGTTCTCGACCTTGGCTTGCAGAAGGCAGCTAAGCTGGCCCGACGGAGGGCTGCGGCTTCAGAACGAACCATCTGGCTCATTGATTCACTGAAGCGACCAGGTGAAGTCGACCAACTGAGGAATATCTTCCGGGAACATGCTTTCATCATCTCTGCCTCAGCGAGCAGCAAGCGCCGCAAGTTCGAGCTTGAAGTCCTGGCGCGCGCAGAGAAACCCGGGAGGTCAACGGATCAGATTGACGAGTTCGTTTCGCAGCTAATACGGAACGATCATGACAGAAAGGGGGAATTCACCCAGAACATTCTCGGGACCTTCCCCCTGGGGGATCTCTTCGTGGACGTAGAGAATGATCCAACGACCCAGATTCGAGACTTCTTCGACCTGCTATTCGACAACCCGAGCGCACGGCGTCCATGGTCAGACGAGTACGGAATGTCCCTGGCGGAACGTACTGCATTAATGTCTGCCGAGCTGGGCCTTCGCGTCGGCGCCGTAATAATGCGCGATATGAACATCTTATCGGCTGGATGGAATTCCCATCCCATATCCGAGTTAGCTCCCGAGTTCGACGACTCGCGCCTGCATGTAAGTGATCTCCTGGGTGACACCTTAGTAAGGCTTAATAGAGATGGGCATCTAAGGGAGGCGCTACCGGAAAATAGCTCCGAGCGCGACGAGGCAGTTAGGCGAAAAGTAAGAGCGCTGCTTGATGGCCCCTTGAAGGGAGGCTTGCTCGCATCACTCATCGAATTTCAGTCGCCAGTCCATGCCGAAATGAATGCACTCATGGGCGCGCTAGAATCAGGTACTGACGTCTCCGGTGCCACTATCTACGTGACAGATTACCCCTGCCACGGGTGCGCTAAGCATCTTCTGCGACTAGGCGTGAGAGTTGTTTACCTTCAGCCTTATCCGAAGAGCCGAGCCGAGGCTATGTACGGCACAAGCGCGTTGCGGCGCTTCGAACCTTTCATCGGAATCCACCCCCGACAGTACACTCGCCTCTTCAGTTCGCGCGAAGATAGGAAAGACGCGGCGGGCAAGCGCATCTATTGGGGCGTCGCGGAGTGCAAGAAGGCTACGCCAAAGCTGCATTTCGCGGTTGAATATCGCATGGGTGCTCAGGCTTTAGCGGGACGCCTGGCGAACTCTAAATAGTTCATTCACTTCACGCGTCGAAGTCGTAGCGGATGACGTAGGCGGCGGCGTCGAGGGTCATGCGGTTGAGTTCGACGGGGTGGCCGTTGGCGTCGGCGGCGATGCGGTCGATGGTGACGACGGGGGTGCCGGGTTCGAGCTGCAATGCCCCGGCTTGTTCGGGGGTGGGCATGCGTGCGGTGAGGTCTTCGCGGAAGTGCACGGGCGCGCGGCCCAGGTCGGCCAGGCGGGCGTAGATGCCGCCGGGGCCGGGGTCAGGCTCGGTGATCGGTGACCCGCAGGCGAGTTCGGCGGGCAGGTATGAGGTGGCGAGCATGACGGGCTTGCCGTCGAGAACATAGCGGCGATCCCGTCGGCACACCTTCGCGCCCGGCGCGAGAGCCAGGATGCGCGCAATGTCGTCAGGGGCTCCGGTCCCGGCATCCACGGTGATCGAGTCCACGTCGAGGGCCCGGCCGCGGGCTTCGCGTTCCCAGATCGGGGTTCCCGCTTCCCACGGGCGGGACGCCAGCCGGGCGATGCCGTTGCGGATGACCGGCGTGAAGCCGCGCACGAATACCCCGACCCCGCGCCGGGTCACGGTCAGCCCCTCGGCCTGGAGCTGAGCCAGGGCCTTACGCGCGGTCATGCGGGCCACGCCGTGGGAGTCCATGAGCGCGTTCTCCCCCGGGAGCCGGTCACCCGGCGCATAGTCCCCGCGCGCGATGGCAGCACGCAGCCCCGCCGCGATCTCAGCGGCGGTCACCTCCGGCACCCCATCTCTAGACATGACCCCAGGCTAACGGCCCGAAAACGATGACGCGAACGCAGTTCGGGCACCCCAGCCGGGCTGCGCACGGGAGCGCCATGCCGCACGGCGGCGACAGCTCCCAGACAACAGACACTTGCCTCTCTAGGGAGGTTGTGATCTACTGAAGGTCAGCATCTCTAGAGAGGTGCCTCTCTCGATGTTGAGGAGATTCGTCATGGCTCTTGCTCGTCGTATCCCGGTGGCGTTCGAGGCGGTGTTCCCGCATGGGGCGTTCCTGGTCGGGGAGGTGGAGGCGGTCGCTGATTTCGACGCTCCCCGGTCGGCGGATGGGGCTCGTCCGCAGGCGGTGGACAAGGACACCGGTCTGCGGGTGTGGTCGGTGCCGGTGCTGGATGCGGACCCGGAGGCGGGTAAGCGGGACAAGACGGTCAGCGTGAAGGTGCTCGCGCCGGTGCAGCCGGTTCCGCCGGTCAACGACACGCCGTTCCCGTTCACGCCGGTTGCGTTCGCGGGGATGACGGCCACGCCGTACATGGACGAGAACGGCCCCCGTGCCCGGCTGGCGTGGTCGTTCCGCGCGACCGATCTTGTTGCCCCCGGCGCTGGCTCGGCCGGTAAGGGCGGCGCGTCGTGAACATGCACGCGCTGAGCGGTGCGGCGGGGCCGGGCGTGTTCTCGGCTCCCCCGCTGCGGGCCCGGCTCGCGGCGCGCGTGGATGCCTGGGTCGAGCGGCTGTTCGCGGCCGACGATGCTGCGGCCCTCGCGCAGGGCTGGACGGTGGAGCGTACCCGGTTCGGGCGGACCTACCGCGCCGCCGGGTTCCCCCGGGCCCTCGACCGGCCCGACGCGGATGCCATCTCGGGCGGTGAGCGGTGATGACGACCCTCGTGGTTACCGATTGGCTGATCGACGCGATCCCGGCGGCTGCCCGCGCCTCGTGGCGCGGGGTGTGCTGGGTCGCCCGGCTCCTGGGCCTGGTCGTCTCCTGGGCTTACGCGCTGCGCGTCCTGACCGTGCTCGCAGCGCTGGCGGGGCTGGCGGGGTGGCTGTTCGCCTGGGCTCCGGCAGTGTCGTTCGCCGTGTTCGTCGCGGTGCTGCTGCTCGGCCTGGCGATGTGGGACCACCTGGCCCCGTCCTCGTGCGAGCGGTGGGTGACGGCCCCGCTGCGCCGTCACGGGTGGCGGCGCGCTGCCCGCAAGGCGTGGCCCCAGCTCGCCCGGGATTGCGGCCTTTCGGCGCGCAGGTCGATCCGTCGCCGCGCGCTGGGCTGGGACCGGGACAAGCGCGGCGGGCTCATCGCCTCGATCAGCGACACTGACCAGCGCTGGACCGACCCGGCCCTGCGCCGCGTGCGCGCCAGCGGCGACGAGCTGCGCTTGTGGATCAAGGCCCGTTCCGGGCAGACCCTCGCGCAGCTCACCGACGGCGTTCCTGGCATCGCGGCCACGCTGGGCGCGGTCTCTCACCGCGTGCAGGCCACGGCCCCGAACGTGCTGCTGGTCACTCTGACCATGCGTGATGCTCTCACCAGCCTGACCACCCTGGCCGCGCCCGTACCCGCTACGACCTGCACGGATGCTGCTGCGCCCTGGGACGGCGCGGACCTGGGCCGCTGCGAGGACGGCACCCCGTGGCGGCTCGCCCTGCGGGGGCGGCACACCCTCGTCGCGGGCTGTTCCGGGGCCGGTAAGGGCTCGGTCATGTGGGGCGTCGTGGCCGCGCTCGCCCCGCACGTCCCCGCCCGCCGGGTGCAGCTGTGGGGCGTCGATCTCAAGCGCGGAGTCGAGCTGGCCATCGGGCGTGGCCTGTGGCACGCCCTGGCGACCACGCCGGGGCAAGCCCTGGCCGTGCTCACCGAGCTGCTGGCCGTGATCGACGCTCGCGGGGAGGCGATGGCCGGCCGTACCCGCCTGCACGCCCCAGCCCCCGGCGACCCGCTGATCGTGCTCGTAATCGACGAGCTGGCGGCGCTGATCGCCTACGCCGACCCGGACACCCGCCGCGAGGCATCCCGGCTCCTCGCCGAGATCCTGACCCAGGGACGTGCCCTCGGCGTCGTGGTCGTCGCGTGCGTGCAAGACCCCCGCAAGGAGACCGTCGGCATGCGCGGCCTGTTCACCCAGACCATCGCCCTGCGCCTGCGCAACGCCGACGAGACCCGGATGGTCCTCGGCGACGGCATGGCCG
>CAMCQD010000250.1 GCA_945876925.1 uncultured Dermatophilus sp. | reverse complement strand
CCGGAGGGCGGGGCGGGCGGCATCGACGTCCGGCTGCTCGTGCCCGCCCTGGTCGCCTGGGGACTGACCGCGCTGGCCGTTCCCCTGGCCCCCGGCGTGCTGGCCGCCCTAGTGGCGGCCGGGCTGCTCCCCGGGTTGCTCACGGCGGGGCTGGCCTGGCGGGCCGGGCATGGCCGCTTCGCCCGGGTGCTGGCGTTGTGCCTGGTGGTGACGGCGGCGGTGCTCGGCTCGCTGGCGCTGCAGCGAGCTACCCGGCTGGCCGGGCCGGTGGAGCAGCTGGCCGGGCAGCGGGCGGTCGTGACGATCACCGCCCGGGTGCGCGGCGACGTGCGCCTGCTGAACCGGCCCGGCGAAGGTGCCGAGGGGACCGGGCAACGTCCCGGCGAGGCGGCAGAGGTGGCGCGCCAGCCCGCGCGCCGGCGCCCCGGACCGCCTGAGCGGGCAACCGCCGTCGTGCGGGCCGAGGCCAGTCAGGTGCGCGCTCGCGGTCAGCAGGCCACGGTGCGCACACCCGTGCTGGTCTTCGGGGACGAGTCGCTCATGGCCGTCCGCTGGGGTGACCAGGTGCGTCTCACCGGCAGGCTGTCCGCCGCGGACCCGGGATCGGATGCCGCGGCGGTGCTGCGGGTCACCTCCCGCCCGCAGATCGTGACCCCGGCCGGGCCGCTGCTCGCGGCCGCCGGGTACGCCCGGGAGCGGCTGCGCGCGGCGGTGGACCGGCTGCCGCCCGCATCCCGGGGGCTCGTGCCCGCCATGGTCATCGGCGACCGCAGCCTGACCCCCGGTGCGGTCACGGATGATATGCGAGCCACCGGACTGACTCACCTGTCAGCGGTTTCGGGCAGTAACGTCACCCTCGTGCTGGGCGCGGTGATGCTGCTGGCCCGGGCGACCGGGCTGCCCCGGCGGCTGCGTGCCCCGGCGGGGCTGGCGGCCCTGGCCGGGTTCGTCGTGCTCGCCCGTCCCGACCCGAGCGTCATCCGCGCGGCGGCGATGGGAGCGGCCGGCCTGGCCGGGGTGATGTCGTCCCGCCCGGCTCCGGGTCTGCCGGCGCTGGCGGGGGCGGTGGTCGTGCTGCTCGTGGCCGATCCGTGGCTGGCGGTCAGCTACGGCTTCGCCTTGTCGGTGCTGGCGACCCTCGGGCTGCTGCTGTTCGCCCGGCCGTGGGGTCAGGCCCTGGCCGGGGTGCTGCCGGGCCGGTGCCGCGCCCTGGGGTACGCCATCGCGGTCCCGGCGGCGGCCCAGGTGATGTGCGGTCCGGTGATCGTGCTGCTGCAAGGCGCGGTTCCGGTGATCGGCGTGGCGGCTAATGTGCTGGCCGCGCCGCTGGTGGCACCGGTGACCATCGGGGGGCTGGCCGCGGGGCTGGTCGCGCTGGCCTGGCTTCCGGGGGCGCAGCTGCTCGCCTGGGTGCCCGGGCTGCCAGCCGGGCTCATCGCCTGGATCGCCGCCCTGCTCGCCCGCGTTCCCGGGGGCCTGCTGCCCTGGCCGGATGGTCCGGGGGGAGCGGCGCTGCTCACCGGGCTGACGGTGCTCGCGCTGGCCGCCGCCCCGGCCCGCCGGGCGATGGGATGGGCCCGGGCTGCCCGGGTGCTGGGAGCCGTGGCCGCCGCGGCGCTGGTGGCCTGGGGCGCGCTGGTCCTCCCCTGGCCCGGCGGGCGGCCCAGGCATGGTTCCTGGCAGCTGGCCGCCTGCGATGTCGGCCAGGGAGATGGCCTGGTCCTGGCCACCGGGACGCCGGGGCACGCCGTGGTGGTCGATGCCGGCCTGGACCCCGGGCTGATGGACCGCTGCCTGCACCACCTGGGGGTGCGGGTCATCGACGCCCTCGTGCTCACCCACTACGACAGTGATCACATCGGCGGGACGCCCGGTGCCGTCGCCGGGCGCGAGGTGGCCCAGGTGGTGGTCAGCGCCGCCGCGGAGCAGGACGGCCGCCCCCGCCAGGTGAGCGCGGTCGTGCGGGCGGGGGTGCCGCTGCGCGCCGTCCGGGCCGGGGATGAGCTCACCTGGACCGGCGGCAGCGCCCGGGTGCTCGGCCCCAGCGCGTCGGCCGGTCCCGATGCGGGCAATGACGGCAGCGTCGTGCTCGACGTGACGACGCCACAGCTGCGCATGCTGCTGCTGGGGGACGCCGAGCAGCAGGCCAGCGCCGATGTGCTGCGGGCGCTCCAGGCCAGCGCGCAGCAGCGGGCGTTCGACGTGGTGAAGGTGTCGCATCACGGCTCGCGGAACGTCGTGCGCGGCCTGTACCGGTACCTGGCCGCCCGGGTGGGGGTCATCAGCGTGGGTGCGGACAACGATTACGGGCACCCGGCCCCGTCGGTGCTGGCCGATCTGGCGGCGGCCGGGACGGCGGTCTGGCGCACCGATGAGCACGGCACCATCCTCGTCTCCCCCGGTGAGGGCGGCGCGGCGGGCACGGTGTCCGTGCGCGCCATCCGCACCCGGTGAGATCCCGGCAGGCTCAGCGGGTTCCGGCAGGTCAGGTCCGGGCGCGTCCCCGGGCCGCGCGGGGCACTCAGAGAGCGGGGGCGTCCCATGGCATGCCACGGGGATGCGCCCGGGCGGCGGGGACGGGTTCGCTTCGCACGGTGTGGCGTTCACCTGGGTCAGGTGCCCGCCTGGGTGGCGGGGGAGCGGTCAGATGAGGATGGCGGCGGGGATCTCCGCCGCACCGGTGAGCTTGCGGGAATTCTCGGCCAGGGCCTCCAGGGTGGAAGCGACGGCCGGGACGCTGGCCAGGTCGGGGGTGGTCACCGCGTAGATGGTGCGGCTCGATCCGGGGGAGATCGGCAAGGTGACGACATCGTCGTGAGCGGCCCGGGAGACATTCAGCTCGGGGATGAGCGCCGCTCCCAGCCCGGCGCCGACGAATCCGAGCACCGCCATGTAGTCCTCGGTTTCGTACGTGACCTTGGGGCGGTACCCGGCCAGCCCGCACGAGCGCAGCAGGTGCCCGCGGCAGCGCGGGCAGCCGGCGATCCAGTTCTCGGCCGCCAGGTCGGCGAGGCTGACCACCGGCCCGGAGGCTAGCCGGTGCCACCGGGGCAGGGCTACCCGCACCGGGTCGGTGAGCAGCTCGATGGCGTGCAGGGTTTCCAGGCCGTCGTCGCCGCGGGGGAGTCCGGTGCCGTCGTAGGCGAAGACCAGCGCGATATCGCAGTCGCCCGAGCGCAGCGCGGCCAGGGCCCCGGGGGGCTCGCCCTCGGAGAAGGTGACGTTGATCCCCGGGTACTCGGCCTGCAGCGCGGCCAGGGCACCGGGCACGATCACGGCCGATGCGGAGGGGAACGCCATCAGCCGTACCCTGCCTGAGCGCAGCCCGGCGATCGCCGAGATCTCCTCCTCGGCGGCGTCCAGCGCGGACAGTACGGCCACGGCGTGCCGGGCGAGCACTTCCCCGGCCTCGGTGAGCCGGACGGAGCGCCCGACCCGTTCGACTAGGGCGGTTCCGGTGCGCTGCTCCAGCCGCCGGACCATCTGGGAGATGGCCGGCTGGGAGTACCCGAGCGAAGCGGCCGCTGCGGTGAAGCTGCCGGCATCGGCGATGGCGCGCATGACCCGGAAACCTGCGACATCGATCATCCATCAACTATAACGGGCCGTTTTGAATCGGTACGAGCGGCTGGCCAGCGCCGATGGCCCTCGCCAGCCTGCCGTTACGGCCCGCCGTCACCGTGGCCGCATCCCCGCCCAGGGGCGCTCACAGGCGGCGGATGACTGCGGTGACCTTGCCCAGGATCGTCGCCAGGGTGCCATCGATCGGCTCGTAGGCCGGGTTCTGCGGCAGCAGCCAGGTCCGGCCCTGCTCGATCCTGAGTGTCTTGACGGTGGCCTCGGTGTCGAGCAGGGCGGCGACGATCTGGCCGTTTTCGGCCGTGGGCTGGCGCCGCACGACCACCCAGTCGCCGTCGCGGATCGCGGCATCGGCCATGGAGTCCCCGGAGACCTGCAGCAGGAACAGCTCGCCGTCGCCGACCACCTGGCGCGGCAGCGGGAAGACATCCTCGATGGCCTCCTCGGCGGCGATCGGCGCGCCGGCCGCGATGCGGCCTAGCACGGGCACGTACGTGGCCTCGGGGCGGGCGTCGCCAGAATCGGTGTCCTCATCGCCTGCGGCGGCGCGGGTGGGCAGATGCAGGTCGGAGTCAGCCAGTACCT
>CAMCQD010000249.1 GCA_945876925.1 uncultured Dermatophilus sp. | reverse complement strand
AGATCTGGGTTGACCCGGGCTGGTTCGCGCTGCAGGAAGGCGAGGGCGACTGCCCCTCCCCGGGGCCCCCGGAGATCGTGCTGCTCGGGTCGGCTGGCGCGCTCATCGGCCGGTCCTCGGCAGCCCGCGGGATACACCCCGAGATCGACTGCGGCACCGACACCGCGGTCAGCCGCAGGCACGCCCGCCTGGACACCGACGGGCGGCGCTGGTGGGTGGAGGATCTCGGCTCGTCTAACGGGACTTTCGTCGGCGGAGCGGCCGAGGCGCCTCCCGAGCAGCCCGCTGAATCCGGCCGCCGCCTGGAAATAGACGCCGACGACCGTATATACATAGGCGCCTGGACCCGGATCGTGGTCCGCCCGGCCACGGACTCCGATCGACGCGACTACCGCTGAGTCGCAACGAAACTCGTCCCACTTTCGGAACTCCCGGGACAGGGCTGCGCGCTCCGCTGCCTGCTGGAACACAGCGAAGTCGGGCACGCTACGGGGATTTCCCGGTACCAGGTCGGCGCGCATGCAGCCTGACACGCACCGCTGGAGTTACCATGAGCTGTCAGTCTTTTACCCGCACGGGTATATGACCTGGCAATACGGGACTAAGGTCCCATTCGCCCCCGGGCCGGCACGGACCACGATGGAAAAGGCGACCGGGGGGCGCCACCGGGGAGACGCCTGAGCACGTACTGGCGGCCACGCCCGGCCGCCGTCAGCTCCGGATGCCCTTCCGGTGCCGGCGGCCCAGCCGGGCGCATGCTGCCGGGCAGAAGGAGAGACGGCGCCATGGACGCACTGGACCTGGCCAGATGGCAGTTCGCCATCACGACCGTGTACCACTTCCTGTTCGTACCGATCACGATCGGCATGTCGGGACTGGTCGCAGGCTTCCACACCGCCTGGGTCCGGACGCATAACCCGCAGTGGTACCGGCTCACGCGATTCTTCGGGAAGCTCTTCCTCATCAACTTCGCGCTCGGCCTGGTCACCGGCATCGTGCAGGAGTTCCAGTTCGGCATGAACTGGAGCGACTACTCCCGCTTCATCGGTGACATCTTCGGCGCGCCACTGGCATTCGAGGCGCTGCTGTCGTTCTTCCTCGAATCGGTGTTCATCGGGCTGTGGGTATTCGGCTGGGGGCGGCTGCCGGAGAAACTGCACGCCACGACGATGTGGCTCGTCCATTTCGGCACGCTGCTCTCGGCGTACTTCATCCTGACGGCCAACTCGTTCATGCAGAACCCGGTGGGCTTCCGGTACAACTCCGCGACTGCCCGGGCCGAGCTGACTGACTTCCTCGCGGTGCTCACCAACAAGGTCCAGCTGGTGACCTTCCCGCACGTCGTCACCGCCGCTTACATGACCGGCGGGGCCGTGGTCATGGCGGTTGCGCTGTACCACCTGCGCCGCCGCTACACCGATCCGCAGGCGACGGTGGACCGGGACATGTACCGCAAGGCCGCCCGCATCGGCGCGGTGGTCACCCTCATCGCCTCCCTCGGCGTCATGATCACCGGCGACCTGCAGGGCAAGGTGATGACCGAGGTACAGCCTATGAAGATGGCCGCCGCAGAGGCCCACTACGAGACTTCCTCGCGCGCGCCCTTCTCGGTGTTCACCACCGGCGACCTCAACGGCGAGAACCCGCGGCACTGGATCGAGATCCCCGGCCTGCTGTCCTATCTGGGCAAGGGCAGTTTCGACGCGCAGATCGAGGGCATCCACGACCTGCGCGCGCAGGCCAGCGCCCGGTTCGGGGGCAATCCGCTCACCGCCGACGATGCCACGGCCTACACCCCGAACATCCCGGGTACGTACTGGTCGTTCCGGTTCATGATGGGCATGGGATTCGCCGGCACCGGGATCGCGCTGCTGGCCCTGTGGGCCACCCGGAAGAAAGCCCCTGAGGGCACGTTCAAGCCGGGCTGGTGGCACTGGCCGATCCTGGCCGCGCCGTTCCTGCCGCTGCTCGCTAACTCATTCGGCTGGATCTTCACCGAGATCGGCCGCCAGCCCTGGGTGGTGCACAACCTGATGACCACGCAGGCGGGAGTGTCCCCCTCGGTCGGGGTAGCCGCGGTGCTCACCTCGATGATCGTGTTCACGCTGCTGTACGGAGTGCTCGCCGTGGTCGAGGTCAAGCTGTTCTGCAAGTACGCCCGGCTCGGCGCGGAAGCCGTCGGCGACCCGCTGCCCGGCGGTAAGGACCCGGACAGCACGAGCGATCCCGGCACGCTCGTGTTCGCCTACTGACCGCGGGGACGAAGGAGTACACGACATGGAACTCTCCACGCTCTGGTTCATCCTCATCGCCGTGCTCTGGGTCGGCTACTTCGCCCTGGAAGGTTTCGACTTCGGCGTGGGCATGCTGCTGCCGTTCCTCGGCAAGGGCGAGGACGCCGCTGACACCGAGAAACGCCGCCGGCTGCTGCTGAACACCATCGGCCCGCACTGGGACGGCAACGAAGTGTGGCTGCTCACTGCGGGCGGGGCCATGTTCGCGGCGTTCCCGCACTGGTACGCCACCTTGTTCTCGGGGTTCTACCTGCCGCTGCTGCTCATCCTCGTGGCGTTGATCGTGCGCAACCTGGGCTTCGAGTTCCGTAGCAAGGGCTCGACCGGCCAGTGGCGCCGCAACTGGGACCTGGCCATCATCATCGGCTCATTCCTGCCCGCAGTGCTATGGGGAGTGGCGTTCGCGAATATCGTCAACGGCACCCCGATTGACGAATACCTGGAATACACGGGAAACCTGTTCACGCTGCTTAACCCGCTCGGCCTCATCGGCGGGCTCACCACGATGTGCTTGTTCCTCACGCACGGGGCGATCTTCGTCTCGCTGAAGACGGACGGGCCGATCCGCGCGGATGCGCGGGCGCTGGCCACCCGGACCGGCCTGGCCACGGCGATCCTGGCCGTGGTGTTCCTGGGCTGGACGAGCATGAACACCGGTAATGCGGCCAGCTGGGCGCTGGCTGCCCTGGCCGCAGTGTCCCTGGTGGCCGCGCTCGGGTTCAACCTGCGCGGACGTGAGGGTGCGGCCTTCACGGGCACCATGGCGACGACGCTGTTCGCGGTGGCGTCGCTGTTCGCGGCACTCTTCCCGGATGTCATGCCCTCGACTCTCGACCCGGGCTGGTCCCTGACGGTCGCGAACGCGTCGAGCTCGCATTACACCCTCGTCATCATGACGTGGACCGCGGCGATCTTCGTCCCGGTCGTGCTGGCCTATCAGGGCTGGACGTACTGGGTGTTCCGGCGCCGCCTGACCGTCGCCCACATCCCCGACCACGCGGCGATGTACTGACGCAACGTGCCGGGCCCGGTTCCCCGCATCCAGTCATGCGCGTCGTTACCAGGATTCCATCGGCCCTGACCCGTCTTGGCCAGGATCGCGTAATAGTCGCCGGCGTTCCTTCCCAGCCACTCCTCAATACTCGAGAAGCCGGGCTCCAGAATGCCGTCGCAACCCAGGATGAACGTCTGGAGAATGCGCGCCGTGCGTCCGTTTCCATCGCGGAAGGGGTGAATCATCACCAGGTTCAGGTGCGACGTAGCGCCCCCTGCCAGCGAGCCGGCACCCGTAGGGATGCGGCCAGCCCCTCCCGGAAGGGGTGGATCTCCGCCAGGACCTGAGCGTCGCGGCGGTCAAGGTCGGGCTGCTGGCAGATCTCCATGGACGCCTGCGTCTCAATGTCCTAATCATTAGGACATTGAGACACGGTTTCCCCGGTCGCGGCCCGCATCGCTCCGCACCCCGGGGCGAACCCGGTTCCGGTGCAGCCGGCCGTGCCGGGAACGTGCGCGGCCCGGGACACCGGGGCGAGCACCCGCCGGTGCGGCTTGGGCAGGGGTGCTTGACCAGGTACGGGAGAATGGGAGGGTTCCGCGACCACGACGAGGTGAACTGATTGCGCCCCTTCGACGCCCGGCTGCTGCAGCTGGTGCCCCGGGCCCGCCCCGCGCTGCTCGTGCTTGCCGTGCTCGGCGGGACCGGCGGCCTGGCCGCGATCGCGCAAGCCTTCGGCGTCGCCTACCTCGTACTAGCGGTCGTGCACTCCGATGCCCCCCTGCCGCTGCCATCGGCAGCTGCCCTGGCGCTGGGCGCGTTCGCGGCCCGGGGCATCGCCGCCGGGCTCACCGCGGTGATGGCCGCCCGCGCCGGGGCACTCGTCTC
>CAMCQD010000248.1 GCA_945876925.1 uncultured Dermatophilus sp. | reverse complement strand
CAAGGGCGCGGACGCCAAGACCGGGCATCGCGCGGGGGCGGACAACATCGAGCCCTTCCTCACCTGGGCTGAGGAAGCCGGCGTCGAGATCGTCACCTTGTGGCTCCTGTCCACCGAGAACCTGCGCCGCCCGCAGGACGAGCTCGCGCCGCTGCTCGAGATCATCGTGGAGACAGTCGAGCATCTGGCGGCCCAGCGCCGCTGGCGGATCAATATGGTCGGTGCCCGCGATGTGCTGCCCGGAACCACTGCGCAACGCCTCACCGAGGCTGCTACCAGCACACATGACGTCGCAGGCCTGCTCGTCAACATAGCCGTCGGCTATGGTGGGCGCAGGGAGATCTCAGATGCGGTACGTGCCCTGCTTCTCAGTGCGGTGGAGGAAGGGCGCACGTTAGCCGAAGTCGCCAGCAGCGTCAGCGTCGAGGACATCGCGGCTCATCTGTACACCAAGGGCCAGCCGGATCCGGACCTGGTCATCCGGACCTCGGGCGAGCAGAGGGTGAGCGGTTTCCTCCTGTGGCAGAGCACCCACAGCGAGTTCTACTTCTGCGAGGCATACTGGCCCGATTTCCGGCGCGTGGATTTCCTGCGCGCGCTGCGGTCCTACGCCGATCGGGAGCGTAGATACGGCAGATGAGCGGTCCGGGCACGCCGGGCGCGGCGCGAGCGTTGCAGATCATGCCGGTCCCGTGCGACGGCGGGTCCATGAGCTGAGGGGAGAGGTGCCCGGTGGCAGTGCTGCGGAAGCGACAGCGGAACTCTGGCCAGGCTCGCCCGGCCAGGCTCGCCCGGTGCGCGCGCCAGCGGCTCGCCGCGCTGCCCGGTCAGCTCGCCCAGGTACCCGGCCGGGGGGCGCGGCGCCTGGCCAGGGTGCGTGCCGAAGCCCGCGCCTCACTGACGCTGCCCGCCGTGCGGCTGGGCGTCGTGGCCTCCTGGCTGATCGTCCTCGGCTCGTTCACGCCGGCGTTCCTGCCCGAGGACTCCGGGATTCCCGCCGCCATCGGCCTGAGCTGGATGCAGTACGGGGCAGGCAGGGCGCTGGCCACCGTCTCGGTCCTGGCCGGGGTAGCCCTGCTCGTGTTCGCGTGGCTATCGCTGCGGCCCCGGCGCGCCGCCGACGGGACGCTGCCGGCGGTGCCGCTCGCCCCCTGGTGGCTGTGGAGCCTGCCCTTCCTGCTCGCGCCCCCGCTGTTCAGCCGGGACGCCTACTCATATGCCGCGCAGGGGCTCATCGTCGACCGCGGCATGGATCCGTACCTGACCGGGCCGATCTCGGTGCCGGGCGCGTTCGCCGACCAGGTCGACTCGCTGTGGCTGCACACCCCCTCGCCGTACGGGCCGCTGGCACTGCAGACCCAGCATCTCATCGTCGACCTGACGTTCGGAAATGCCTACCTGGCCGCCGTCGCGATGCGCCTGCCGGCCATCATCTCGATGCTCGTCATCGCCCGGTACCTGCCGCCGCTGGCCGAGCGCCTCGGCGGCTCTGCCCCGATGGCCACCTGGCTGGGCGTCCTCAACCCGCTGGTGCTGCTGCACCTGGTCGGCGGGGCGCACAACGACGCCATGGCCATCGCCCTGGTCGTGGTCGCGCTGCACGCCGCGGCCGGCGGGCGGTGGATCGCCGCCTCGCTGGCGATCGCCGCCGGGGCGGGATTCAAGCAGACCGCCGTGCTCGCCCTGGTAGGGGTCGCCGGGCTGGTCGCGCGGCGGCTGGCCGGGGACCGTGACCCCGCCTTCCGGGACTACGTCAAGGTCGCGGCGCTGACCGGACTGACCTCCCTGGCTGCCTTCGCGACCATCACCCTGGTCAGCGGCCTGGGCTGGGGCTGGATCGCCAGCTTGTCGGTGCCGTTGTCGCTGCGCTCGATGCTGGCCCCGTTCACCTTCCTGGGCAGCGTCGGGGAGGCCCTGCTACGGCTGCTCTCCGTTTCTCCCGAGCTGGTGACCCTGCCGGTCACGGTGATGCATATCGTCGCCCTGGCTGTCATGGCCATCGGCCTGGCGTGGGCGGCGTTCTGGATGGCACCCCGCCGTCCCGCCGTCGCCGCCATCGCCGCCTTCGCATTCTTCGTGGTCTGCGGGCCGGTGCTGCACCCCTGGTACGTGCTCCCGCTGCTGGTGCTCCTGGGCCTGGTGCCAGTCGGCGACCGGCTCACCCGGGCCGCGATCGCGCTGAGCCTGTTCCTTACCGCCTACTCGGCGTTCGACGTGGCCATCGGCAACGGCGGGATCACCGTGGCGCTCGCCCTGGGCATCGCCGCGATCATCCGGCTGCGCAGCATCGGGATGATCGCCTTCTCCACCCCTGGCGTCTTCGAGATGGACCAGCCCCCGCAGGCCGTTCAGCCGGCCGGCCCCGCCGTTCAGCCGGCCAGTCCCGGCAGCGGCGTCCCCGCGCAGGAGAGCACCGGGACCGCACCGGGCGGGCAGCCGCCCCAGTCGCCGGCCGGTACCGCAGCCCCCTGCGGGTGACGCGGGTGACCTGCCTCTGCGGGTGCGCCCCGCTGGCCCGGCCCGGTTCCGCCGCAGACCTGCCCGCGGCAGCATTCAGCGCGGCGACCTGGAGGGCCGCCGCGCTGAACGGGCTCATCCGGCCCGGGAGCCCCGGGCCGCCAGCGGGGATCAGTACCAGTTGACCCGCTGCGAGTGGGCCCAGGCGCTGCAGGGGCTGCCGTACCGGTCGGCGATGTAGGACAGGCCCCAGCGGATCTGGGTGGCCGGGTTGGTCCGCCAGTCCGAGCCGGCGGAGGCCATCTTGCTCGCCGGCAGCGACTGCGGGATGCCGTAGGCCCCGGAGCTGGCGTTGCGGGCGGTGTGCAGCCAGTCGCTCTCCTTCTGCCACAGCTTCTCCAGGCAGCGGAACTGGCTGCTGCTCCAGCCGTGGGCGCTCACCTGTGCGCGGGCGAAGGACTTGGCCTGCGCCGGCCCGGAGATCTTCACGCTGCTGGCCGAGGCCTTGGCGCGCGTGACGGCGGCAGTCTCGGCCTTCTCAGCCTTGGCGGCAGCCTCGGCCTTAGCGGCCGCCTCGGCGCTGGCCTTCTGGCTGGCGACGGCGGCGCGCTCGGCTTCGGCGAGCTGGGCCTGGACGGCCTTGGCCTGGGTGACCAGCCGCGTGTCCGCGGAGCTGGCGACGAGCGTCGTCGCGGCCACGTCGGCCACGGGGGCCGCGGGGACGGCCGCGGATGCTTGCTCGATCAGGCCCGGGCCGGCTGCCATGTTGAGCAGCAGGCCCGTGGCGGCCAGGCCCCCGCCGATCGGCGCGAGCTGACGCAGCCGCCCCTTGCCGGCTGCCTTCGGGCGCCGGTGACGGCCGATGCGCGCCGTGGACGACTGGGGAGACTCGATGCTGGATGACATGAGTCGTGACCTCCGCGTGATGTAGGCGTGACTGTTTCGTCATCTGGAGTTCACCACGTGATCAAGTCACGCGTCCATTCCGGGCATGCGCAAACGTACAGACGTTTATGGCTAGTTCCCTTGCGGCGCAGGGGAATACGGGTGCTCAGCAGGTCCGGGTACAGGGGTTGACCAGGCAGCTAGCCGGCCGGGCCCGGCCGGGCGTCCCGGGTGAGATCCCGGTCAGATCTTGCGCAGCCGCACCCGTTCCACGGCGTGATCGGGGCCCTTGGTGAGGATGAGGGTCGCCCGCTCGCGCGTGGTGAGGATGTTCTCGATGAGGTTCGGCTCGTTGATCCGGTCCCAGATGGACTCGGCGGTGGAGATGGCCTGCGCGTCGGACAGCACGGCGTACCGGTGGAAGTACGAACCGGGGTCGGCGAAGGCCGTGTGCCGCAGCCGCAGGAAGCGCTCGACGTACCACCTGCGCAGCAGGGCGACCTCAGCGTCGACGTACACCGAGAAGTCGAAGAAGTCGCTCACCGCTACCGACCCGCCCGGAGGCGGCGGCAGCAGCACGTTGAGCCCCTCGACGATGAGCACGTCAGGGCGGTTCACCACCGCCTCGGCCCCGGGCAGGATGTCGTAGCTCAGGTGGGAGTACACCGGCGCGCTCACCTCGGGCACGCCCGACTTGACCGCGTCGACGAAGCGCAGCAGCGCGGCCTGGTCGTACGACTCCGGGAAGCCCTTGCGCTCCATGAGGCCCCGGCGGGTCAGCTCGGCATTGGGATACAGGAACCCGTCGGTAGTGACCAGCTGCACCCGCGGGGTG
>CAMCQD010000247.1 GCA_945876925.1 uncultured Dermatophilus sp. | reverse complement strand
CATTACGGGAGGCAGCGGGAAGCCGGGATCGTCCCGGAGCGGGGAGGCTCCGATGGCGGGACGGGCGTCAGCGGGCAGATTGACGGCCAAGGCGGGGGTTCCTGTCTGGAATACCGCATGCTTCGGGCCGGGTGCCGCTCACCTGCTGCGGTGAGGAAACGTTAACCCAGGCGGGCGCCCTGCGGCGCGGTTCCGGGGCAGCAGGGTGCGCGGGGTCGCGGAGGGCGGGATCATGAGTCTATATGACTATCTATGTCATACATGAGAATGGCAGATATTCAGATGAGACGGCGGCGGTGCAGTGCCGGCGCGAAGGTGCGATCGGGCACTATCGGCCTGTATTGAGCAGGTGCTAGCTGGCGTTAGCATCAGGTCCGCTGCCGGCGGGCCGGCGGGTGTGCCGGTCATGCTATGCGAATCTGCCTGATCTGCTAGATATCCCTAGATACTCCTCGCGTTCCGCCCGGTGGCGCCTCCTGGCGGCAGGATCCCTGGCGATGGAGTGCCCCCTGGGTGCCCTGTGCTCGCCAATGCGGTCATCTGCGGCCGTATTCTGCTGCGGTTAGATCCGGCTAGCATCGTTCATCGCCTGGTTGCCACCGTTACGTCAGGCGACGCTAGGGGTATATCTGGCGTGGCCTAGATGCAAGTAGATGAGGATGACTATCCGGATCGGGATCGCTGCCGGCGGCCGGGTTCCCGCGTCGCCGTGCGGAACTCATGGCGATGGCCCCGGGGCGGCGTGGTGGCGCGTCCCGTCGCGGCCGGGCGCAGGCGACCAGGGGTGCCGCCGGGCCGCCTGCGCCCGCGCCTCCCGCCCGGCCGGCGTTAGCTGCCCGGACGGCGCGGAACGGTACCGGAGGCATCTTGCGCGACAACTACTCAGGCAAGCCTCACGACACCTGCGCGAAACAGATTCCGTTTAGTTTGGCCGTCAGCCGTGCACGATGCGGCCCCCGGCGACCAGGACGGATACCCCCATGTCTTCACGGATAACGACACAGCGCTTGTTCCGGCGCAAGCCAGTCGGCCAGCACCGCGAAACCGGCCTGGCCCGCACGATCGGGCTGTTCCCGCTCACGATGTTCGGGGTCGGGGCCACCATCGGTACCGGGATCTTCTTCGTCCTGGCCGTTGAGGTGCCGGTGGCCGGTCCCGCGGTGGTGTTCTCGTTCCTGCTGGCCGCGTTCGCGGCCGGGCTCACGGCCCTGTGCTACGCCGAGCTGGCCGGTGCCGTGCCGGTATCCGGGTCGTCATATTCCTACGCCTACGCCACCCTGGGCGAGATCGTCGCCGTCGGGATCGGTGCCTGCCTGCTGCTCGAATACGGAGTGTCCGCCGCGGCGGTGGCGGTGGGGTGGAGCCAGTACGTCAACGAGCTGCTCCTCAACCTCTTCGGGTTCCGGTTGCCGCACGTCCTGTCGGTGGCCCCCGCCGAGGGCGGCATCGCCAATGTGCCTGCCATGGTCCTCGTGTTCTTGTGCATGCTCCTGCTCATCCGGGGCGCGAGCGAATCGGCGAAGCTCAACGCCCTCATGGTGCTCATCAAGATCGGCGTGCTCGTCATGTTCATCGTGCTGGCCGCGACCGGG
Source organism: uncultured Dermatophilus sp. (assembly GCA_945876925.1). Taxonomy (GTDB): domain Bacteria; phylum Actinomycetota; class Actinomycetes; order Actinomycetales; family Dermatophilaceae; genus Dermatophilus. Next base: position 2,588 of record CAMCQD010000247.1, on the reverse strand, counting down.
TGGAACAGCAATAACCTGGCTGACTTCGCGCCGTTCGGCGCTGCGGGCGTGTGGACCGCCACCGCCGGGATCTTCTTCTCCTTCATCGGCCTGGACGCGGTTTCCACCGCCGGTGAGGAGGTGAAGGACCCCGGCAGGACGATGCCGCGCGCGATCGTGCTCTCCCTGCTCATCGTGACCTCGGCGTACGTGCTGGTCGCACTCACCGCGGTCGCTGCCCAGCCGTGGCAGCAATTCAAGGGCCAGGAGGCGGGTCTGGCCGCGATCCTCAGGAACGTCACCGGTTCTGGCGTTCCCGCCACCGTCATGGCCGCGGGTGCCGTGGTGTCGATCTTCTCGGTCACCCTCGTGGTGCTCTACGGGCAGACCCGGGTGCTGTTCACGATGGCCGACGACGGCATACTCCCGCCGCTGTTCAAGCGGATCAACCCGACCACGCTGACGCCCGTGCCGAACACCATCGTCGTCTCCATCGTGGTCGCGCTGCTGGCCGGCCTGGTGCCGCTGGAGGGCCTGGCCGACCTGGTCAGCATCGGCACCCTGGTGGCGTTCACCGTGGTGTCGGCGGCGGTGATCCTGCTGCGGCGGCGCGAGCCCGACCTGCCCCGGCCGTTTAAGGTGCCCGGCTACCCGGTCACCCCGATCTTGTCGATCGCGGTGTGCCTGTTCGTCATCTCGGGGCTGCACTGGATCACGTTCGTGCTCTTCGCCGGCTGGGTTTCGGTGATGATCGCGTTCTACTTGTGGTACGGCATCAATCATTCGCGGCTCGAGACCGGGCCGGGCGGATCGGAGGACTCGTGAGCGGACCCGTCCTCGTCGGGTACAGCCTGGAGAACCGCGGCCGGGCGAGCCTGGCCCTGGGCCGGCTGCTGGCCGTTTCCAGTTCCCGGCAGCTTGAAGTGGTGTGCGTCATCCCGGAACGCTGGGCGCCGATCAGCCCGGCCCGGGCTGCGGACCGTCAGTACCACGAGTACCTTCGCAAGGTCGCCGAGGCCTCCCTGGGACACGCCAGGGACTTCCTGGCAGGCAGCGAATGCGAGATCGGCTACGACATCGTCACCGCGCGCTCGGCCCCGGCCGGGCTCACCCAGGCCGCCGGGCAGGCCGGTGCCTGGGTGGTGGTTACCGGCTCATCCACCCACGGTGCGTGGGGCCGGATCTCGCTGGGCTCCACGAACGACCGGATGCTCCACAGCTCGACCGTTCCGGTGGCGCTCTCCCCGCGCGGTCAGCGGTACGGCGACCCGGGTGCCACGGTCAGCCGGGTGACCGCCGCGGTGGACGGGACCAGCTCCTCGGATGCGGTGCTGCTCAAGGCCGCCCGGATCGCCGGGCGGGTGGGGGCCGGGCTGCGGGTGGTCTCGTTCGCGGTGCGGCCGCGCACGATGTTCCCGCCCGAGCTGGGGCTGCATGTCGAGGATGGCGTGCTCGCCGCGTGGCGGGAGCAGGCCGTGGCCCGTATCCGCCAGAGCGTCGCCCGCCTGGACGAGCAGCTCGAGTGCGATCCGGTGCTGCATATCAGCGAGGGGACGAGCTGGGCCGGGGCGCTGGATGAGCCGGGGTGGCTGCCCGGGGAAGTGCTCGTCATCGGCTCCAGCAATAGCGAATCGCGGGTCCGGCGGGTCTTCCTGGGCTCCACCGCCACGCGCATCATCCGCGAATCCCCCGTCCCGGTCATCGTCGTGCCGTGATCGGGAGGGCACGACGCGGCCCCCGGCCCGGGATGGGCGGGGGCCGCGCTGGCGAGCCGGTTAGTGCCCGGTCCCGCCGGGGGATTCAGGCGAGGTCAGCTGGGTCTCGTCGACGATGATCGGGCGCAGCCGGGCCCAGGCGGCGAAGAAGCAGCCTACGGCCAGCAGCGCGAGGCCGGCGATGAGATTCGCGTTGATCCCGCCGGTCTTGCCGAGTTCCGGGTCGGCGAACAGGCCCATCGCGGTGAGGATGACGCCGTACACGAGCAGGAGCAGGCCGATGATCATCCGGATGTCGAAGATTCCCGCATTGTGCTTAGCCGGGGTGGACATGGGTGCCTCCTTTCGATGGGTCAGAACAGCACGTTGAGGACGATGACCATGGCCAGGGCGATCCCGGCCAGCGGCAGGGTGCGCCGGTACCACGGCAGCGTGGCCTCATGCGGGTCGATGAGGTCTTCCCTGGGGGTCTCGGAGTACACCAGGCCGGCCAGGCTGGCCGCCGGCTTGGGCGCGGTCACCAGGGACACGAGGATGCTGGCGAGGATGTCCATGGCGAAGCCGACCGAGGCCGCCAGGAAGGCCGTGCCCTGACCGGTGAGGTCGAGGATGTGGTGGAACTCCACGAGGTACCAGACCGTGATCGCGCTGCCGGTGCCGGTGACCAGGCCGGCCCAGCCGGCCGTGGCCGACATGCGCCGCCAGAACATACCGAGGATGAACGTCGCGAACAGCGGAGCGTTGAAGAACCCGAAGAGGGTCTGCAGGTAGTCCATGATGTTGGAGAAGCTGGCTGCGATGAGCGCGGTGAAGATCGCGATGATCGTCGCGGCCACGGTCGCCGTCCGGCCGATCTTCACGTAGTACTCGTCCGGGCGGTTCCTGACGACGTAG
>CAMCQD010000246.1 GCA_945876925.1 uncultured Dermatophilus sp. | reverse complement strand
TCGGTGATGACGAGCCGGGCACGTTCCCGGGTGTACTCGATGAGGACGGTGACCCGCTCGGCGCAGCTGTGCTGCCCGACGTTGGTCAGCGCCGCGTGCGCCACCCGCAGCAGCGCGGCGTCGCCGGGCGTCTGGCGCACCTCGCCCCGGGTATCGAACCTCGCGGGGATGCCCGCCTGCTCCGACCAGGAACAGGTCATCAGGCCGATCGCGCTGGCCAGGTCGTGCGCGCCCAGGTACGGCGCATTCGACGCCGCGATCGCCCACTCCGCGCGGGCGAGAGTACTCACCGGCCCCGGGGAAGCGGGCCCGGTGCCCGGCATGCCGCCGCGGGACGCCGGGCCGGGAACGCCCGCGCCAGATCGGGAGCCCGGGTCGTCCCCGGGTGAGGCCGGCGCCTCACCGGCCGCGCCGGGAGCTGCCGGGCCGGTCTCGTCAGCGGGCACGCCGCGGCGGATCACCCACGTGTGGGGACGCAGCGTGCTGCGCCGCCCCAGTAAGAGGAACCACACGCAGGCGGCGATATTGACACTCACGGCGATGGATAAAAGGACAGCCCACACGGATTTGCTGCCGTCAATCGTCGCGAGTAAAAGACAGGCCACGAACACGACGGCCGGCGTAATATACACGATCGGATGGACCCGGTGGTCCTGGTTGACTGGGGACATAGCGCGCCTCCGAAGCCAGACCTGGCTGGTGATTGCTCGCGTGGATGGGATTGCCCGTACGTGACCAGCAGGTCTGCACATGACCAGCTAGGTCGCGGCGCGCAGCGCGGCCTGCGGGCGTACGTCAACCGGCGACGACGCACGATTTCCGCCCAAATCTGCTCGCCTGGATCTTCCAGTATCGGCTACCGTGCGCGAATATGCCATAGCTGAAAATGATGATGCCAAGCACGTTGCCTGGCTCACTTGTGCGCGCAAGGTTCAGGCACTGGCGGCCAGGGCGATGATCCCGGTCCCGCAGGCAGCCCGCTATCCGGCCCGGACTGCCCGCTACTACTCGCCTCGCAAGCAGCCCGCAGGCACGGCAAGGGCCGCCCGGTGAGGTTCACCAGGCGGCCCTGCAACCGCTGCGCTGTCCCGCGCTGAGTGGGCCGCGTCCCGGCGCGCTACAGGTTGATCATGTGGCCGGCGATACCGTGCATGGCCTCCTTGACGGCCTCGCCCAGGGTCGGGTGGGCGAACACCGTGCGGGAGACCTCATCGGCGGTCAGATCCCACTGCTTGGCCACGTTGATGACCGGCAGCAGCTCGGTGACGTCGGGGCCGATCATGGCCGCGCCCAGGATCTCGTTGTGCTTGGCGTCGGCGATGATCTTGACGAACCCGGCTGCCTCGCCCAGGCCCTGCGCCTTGCCGTTGGCCGTGAACGGGAACGTGGCCGTCTTGACGTCGTAGCCCTTGTCCCGGGCCTGCTGCTCGGAGTATCCCATTGAGGCGATCTGCGGGTGGCAGTAGGTGGCTCGCGGGATGAAGTCGTAGTCGACCGGCATCGTCTCAGCGCCGGCGATGGTCTCCGCGGCGACGATCCCCATCGCCTCGGCGACATGGGCCAGCATCATCTTGGCGGTGACATCACCGATGGCGTACACATGCTCGACATTGGTGCGGCAGTACTCGTCCACCTCGATAGCCCCGCGCTCGGTGAGCGCGACGCCCAGGCTCTCCAGCCCGTACCCGGTGGTGCGCGGGGCGAAGCCGATCGCCGACAGCAGCCGGTCGGCCTCGAGCACCTGCTGCTCGCCGCCGGCCGCGGGGGAGACCGTGACCCGCACGCCGTTGCCGGTGTCCTGCACCGACTCGACCTTGGTGCCGGTGAGCACCTTGACGCCCAGCCGCTTGTAGTGCTTGGCCAGCTCCCTGGAGACGTCGGCGTCCTCGGTGGGGACCATCCGGTCCAGGAACTCCACGATCGTCACGTTCACGCCGAAGTTGGCCATCACGTAGGCGAACTCGACCCCGATCGCGCCGGAACCGGCGATGATGACCGAGCCCGGCAGGACCGGGTCGAGGATCTGCTCCTCGTAGGTGACCACATTGGCGCTCACCTCGACGCCCGGCAGCATCCGGGTGACCGAGCCGGTGGCGATGATGAGGTCGCCGTAGGTCACCTCGCGGACGGAACCGTCATCGGCGGTCACCTGGAGGCTGCCGGGACCGGTGAGGGTACCCCAGCCGTTCAGCTCGGTGATCTTGTTCTTCTTCATGAGGAAGTGGACGCCCTTGACGATGCCTTCGCTCACCTTGCGGCTGCGCGCATGGGCGGGGCCGTAGGACATCGTCGCGTCGCCTTCGATGCCGTAGAGCCGCTTCTCCTTGGTGAGGGTGTGCGCCAGTTCGGCGTTCTTCAGCAGGGCCTTGCTGGGGATGCAGCCCACGTTGAGGCACACCCCGCCCCAGAAGCGCTTCTCGACCACTGCGACGGACTTGCCCAGCTGGGCCGCCCGGATAGCGGCGACATAGCCACCGGGGCCGGCACCGAGAACGACGACGTCAAAGTGTTCTGCCATGCCACCAGACTAAACGGGAGGCGGGCCCGGCAGGTCCGTCGCGCCACGACCGCCCGCCCCGCCCGCCAGGGCGGCGACGGACCTGGGCCGGGCTAGAGTCAGCTGGATGCGGATCGATCTGCACGCGCACACCACCGCCTCCGACGGCACCGACTCTCCCGGCGAGCTGGTGCACGCCGCCGCCCGCGCGGGACTGGACGTCGTGGCCATCACCGACCACGACACCACCCGGGGATGGGACCAGGCCGCCGCCGCAGTCTCCTCCGCCGGGGTCGCCCTGGTCCGCGGAATCGAAGTGTCCGCGCAGGTCAGCGGTATCAGCGTGCACGTGCTCGGCTATCTGCACGACCCGGGCCACCCGGGCCTGCTGGCCGAGCTGGGCAAGGCCCGCGAATCGCGCGCTACCCGGGCTCGCCGGATAACCGAGCTGCTCGCCGAGGACGTGCCGGTCACCTGGGAGGACGTGCTGGCCCAGGTGGGCGATGAGGCGACCGTCGGGCGGCCGCACATCGCGGATGCCCTCGTCGCGGCCGGGGTGGTGGCCGACCGGGACCAGGCATTCGGCGAGTACCTGTACACCGGGTCGCCGTACTACGCCAGGCATTACGCGGTCGACCCGGTCCGGGCCGTCGAGCTCATCCGGGACGCCGGGGGAGTGGCGGTGATGGCGCACCCGTTCGCCGCCCGGCGGGGCAGGATCGTCGCCGAGAACGTCATCGAGGACATGGCCGAGGCGGGGCTGTTCGCGCTGGAGGCCCGCCACCTCGACCACGCCCCCGAGCAGGAGGCCCGCGCGGTCGCGCTGGCTGCCCGCCTGGGCCTGGCCGTCACCGGCTCGAGCGACTACCACGGCACCGGCAAGGTCAACCGCCTCGGCGACCGGCTCACCGGCCAGGACGTATTCGAGGCCATCGAGCAGGCCGCCCGGGCCAGCGCGGTGCTGCGCCCGTAGCGGCAGGGCTGGCCGGGACCGGGCGCAGCGCGGGCCGGTGCCGCTGCGGCCGCCACGCGCCCGCACGGACGGCAGGGCTGCCACCTCCGGGCACCGCGCGGGAAAGGGGTCACGGCAGGCACGCCGCAGAGAAGAACACGGGCGCCCTGGATCCGGAGCTGGACCCAGGGCGCCCGCGGGCGTCGCTAAGGGGGAGCTGCGACGCCTCGCAACGCCGGCGCGCCCCGCAGAGGGGTGGAGGCGGGCCGGCTCAGGCCTGGCGGGGTGCGGGGTCAGCCGCGCCCGGGGGCGTTGCGCACCCGGGCCGACAGCGTCAGCACGGTGATGGCCGCCCCGCAGGAGATAGCGGTGATCGCCGAAGCGAGATCGGGGATGAGCCGGGAGCCGAACAGCATCACCACGGCCGCCAGCGCCGCGACGGTGAGCATGAAGAGCGCGGGCTCGCTGACACGCGACCCGTACTTACCCGAACGCGCCTGGCGCATGGATGATTCCCCCGATCAGTAGCGAGCATCCGCCCCCCAGCGGATGCCGTGCGACTCCGGGTACCCCGGGCCCGCCGCAGGACACGGCGGACAGGCTCCGGAACCAGCACATCAGCACGTGCCCGCCGCCGGTACCCGGCGCCCGGGAAGCTGACAGAATCGCTGTCAGCAAAACTACCCCAATGCTGGACGACCGACCTGATGTGTGTCGTCCCCGGGCCCTGCGCCCGGTGCCCCCGGACGGCGT
>CAMCQD010000245.1 GCA_945876925.1 uncultured Dermatophilus sp. | reverse complement strand
AGGCTAGGAGCGGCGGGCGCTGATGATCGCGGTGGCCGCGGGAAGAACCTCGAACAGGTCCCCCACGACCCCGAAGTCGGCCAGGTCGAAGATCGGGGCTTGCGGATCGTTATTCACTGCGATGATCGTCTTCGACGTCTGCATCCCGGCGCGGTGCTGGATCGCCCCCGAGATACCGCAGGCGATGTACAGCTGCGGCGACACCTGCTTACCGGTCTGCCCGATCAGGCTGCCATACGGGTACCACCCGGCGTCGACCGCCGCCCGCGAGGCACCGACCGCGCCCCCGAGCGCATCGGCCAGTGCCTCGACCGGGCCGAAATCCCCTCCGGTGCCGCGCCCGCCCGCCACCACGACGGACGCCCCGGCCAGATCCGGCCGCCCGGAGCGGTGCCCGGGCCTGCACTCGACGATCCGCGCCGCAGCCCCCGCCTGCCCGAAGGTCACCGCGACCCGCTCGACCCGCCCGGCCGCTGCCCTGGCCACCGGGACACACGACGCCGGCTTGACCGCCACCACCGGAACCCCGCGCACCACGGTCGACTCGACCAGGAACGCCCCGGCGAACACCGACTGCACCGCGACGACACCCGCCTCCCCCGGGGCCGAGGGATCACCTGCGCGCAGGTCGATCGCGTCGGTGATCAGCCCTGAGCCGATCCGCACCGCGAGCCGCCCGGCCACCTCCCGGCCCGACGCCGACGAGGTGATGAGCACCGCCGCCGGATCCGCGCGCGCGACCACCGCGGCGAGCGCGTCCACTTCGGGGACCACGAGCTGATCCCCGGCTGGCCCGGGGTCGGCCACGTACACCGTCGCGGCACCGTAGGCCGCCAGCTCCGCCGCCGTCTCCGGCGCGCCCGGCCCCAGGGCCACCGCGGCCGGCTCACCCAGGCGCGCGGCGAGCGTGAGCAGTTCGTACGTGACCTCGCGGACGGCCCCGCCGGCGTGCTCGGCCAGCACGAGCACCTGCGCCATCGTCATGCCCCCTTCGTCCGCGCCGTCAGTAGAACGACCCGAGCGCGAGGTACCTGGCGAGCACCTCGCCTCCGGGACCGTCGTCGGTGACGATCAGCCCGGCCGGGCGCGGCGGGCGGGGCGTCACCGAGACCACCCTGGTACAGGCGGCCTCATGCCCCACCTGGCCTGCCTCAACGCCGAGGTCGGCGATCGACCACGTCCGCACCGGCTTCTTCTTGGCGGCCATGATGCCCTTGAACGAGGGGTAGCGCGGCTCGTTGATCTGATCGGTTACCGACACCACGGCCGGCAGCGCGGCCTCGGCCACCTGGGTCGCGGTCTCGCTCTCGCGGCGGATGCGCACCGTCCTCCCGGCGTCGTCCCCCGCAGCGCCCGCGGTGATGCCCAGCTGCCCGGCCAGGGTGAGCTGGGGCAGTCCCAGCCGTTCGGCGAGCATGGCGGGCACCACCCCCATGCCCCCGTCAGTTGAGGCCATCCCGGTCAGCACCAGGTCAACCTCGCCGATCCGGGTGATGGCCGCGGCCAGGACCAGCGAAGTGGCCACCGCATCGGACCCGGCCAGGGCGTCATCGCACACGTGCACGCCCTCGTCGGCACCCATCTGGAGGGCCTTCTTCAGGGCCTCGGCGGCCCTGGGCGGGCCCATCGTCAGCACGACCACCCGGCCGTTGCCGCCCGCGGTGAGCTTGAGAGCCTCCTCGACGGCGTATTCGTCGAGTTCGGACAGCAGCCCGTCGACCCGGTCCCGGTCGATGGTGTAATCGGACTCCTCGAAACTGCGGGCCGCCTGCGCGTCGGGGACGTATTTCACGGGGACGACGATCCGCACGGCAGCCCCTTCCTCACGTTGACGCCCGAGACAGCTCCGGTACAGCTTACGCAGCGGCCAGGCAGCGAGTTCCCTCGGCCTCAGCCCGCCAGCCCGCCAGAACCTGCCGGGCAGGCCGCCGCCGGCCGCACCCGCCCGGACCAGGACCCGGGCCCGCCCGAATCGGGACCTTGTCCGCGAACGCCCGGCGAATCCGGGAAATCAATGAGCAACCAATGCCCGTCAAGAACAGCCACCGGAGCGGCACGCCCAGGGCGTCAATAGCCTCCCATCCGCCCGGAAACCTGCGCGCCCCGCCCCAGCAGCGTGTCCAGACGGGGCCGGGGTGCCACACCGGATCGCCCGGAGCCGAGCGACGAGAAGCGGCCGCTACCGGCGGGCAGCAACGGTTTCCGCTCGCCCATCGGCTACGAGGCCGGCGCGGGCATAGCGTGGCTGGCCGGCGATGTCGGCATCGGCTATGCCTGGGCCTGGGCCGGCAGGGAGAGCGGAGCTATCCGCGCCATGAAGCCGGGCGGGTTCTAGCGGCGGCTCAGTTCAATTGCTCCGGGAGGGAGGATGCGCTGAGCATCGGCCTCGTCATCTGGGACCCGCAAGGGTCGCAGCAGTCCGCCAAGGAGGCCTGGCACGCCTGCGACGCAGAACAGCAAGCAGGGCCACGGCCAGGCTGGCGAGGCACTGAGAGGGCACCGCACCCGCTGGCGAACCGGGCCAGCAGCCCCCGGGGCACCGCGCTGCGCAGGGTCGTGCGTCCCCGGGAAACCGGAGGGCCCGCCCCGGCACGATGCCGTCGCGGGCCCCGGAGGAGACCGGTCAGCCGCCCAGGCCGCTGCCGTCGCCGAAGATGTCCTCACCCAGCATGAGCTGATGCCACATCTGCACCCCGGACAGCACCAGCTGGTAGCTGAGCTGGAGGTAAGGCACCACGGACACTTCCGGCCGGACGATGTGCTCGCAAGTGACGACCAGGGTGCCGTTGTTGATGCCGACCTTGGCGATGTTCAGCCGCAGCGAGAGATCGTTGGCCGCGCGGTACCAGGCCATCTGGTCCTGGGGCAGGTCGGTGCCGATCTGCCACTGGCCGAACACCCGCATCACCGGCAGGTCGCCCTCGGTGCAGTGCACGAACAGCTGCTGTCCTTCGACCTTGAAACTGACGTCGCCATCGGCGTCGATGTCGGGCCGGAAGCCTTCGTCCTGCAGCGCGTCGAGGACCCGGCCGCGCAGCGGATGCTCGTCGGGCGGCGGGGGGAAGCTGGGCAGGCTGGTCGGATCTGTCATGCCTCCACGGTAACTACCCGGAACGCGTTCAGGCGACAGCACGGCTCCCGGCCGGCCTGCCCGGACCTTAAGATCGCTGCCTGGCGCCGGCTGACCGGCCCGGGCTGCCGCCAGGAACCGGCCCCGCCGCCTGGAAGCCTCACAGGGGCACCGTGTTGCCACTTCAGCGCCCGGCATGCACCCCGGCAGGGCACTCCGCAATGAGATACACGGCACACCACACGGGGGTGCCTGCCCGTCTGGATCCGGCTGCTAAACGCCGCCCGCGCCCACCGCCGGGCCGGCTTCCGGGGCGGCGCAGTGCCCCTCCGCCTACCTGGCCCAGACCTGCCGCCTCCCCGCTGACATGCGCGGATCCGCCGATTTTGCCCCCTGCCCTGGCGTGCGAGGCCGCGCACGTTACCCTTTGGGAGTGCCAATACCACACGGACTGTCGCCGAGGCTGGGGGCAACGCCCGAAGCCGGGGGGACGACATTCGCTCTGTACGCAGGCCACGCCACAGCGGTGGATCTGTGCTTGTTCGACAGCAGCGGACCAGAAGCCACCGAGACCCGGGTCCGGCTCGAAGACAACGCCAACGGCGTCTGGGTCATCCACCTGAACGGCATCGTTCCTGGTCAGTTGTACGGCTACCGGGTGCACGGCCCGTGGGAACCCTCGGCGGGGCACCGCCACAACCCCGCCAAGCTCCTCATCGATCCCTACGCCAAGGGCGTCACCGGGAAGGTCACGTGGCGCCCGGAGGTCTTCGGGCACACGGTCGGCCCGGACCTGTCCGGCGACCCCTGGCACAAGGACGAGCGCGACAGCGCGCCGTTCGTACCGCGCTCGGTGGTCATCGAGGACGGCGGATTCGACTGGACCGACGCCGACATGCTGCCGGTCCCCTGGCACGAGAGCCTGATTTACGAGGTGCACGTCAAGGGCGCGACGCAGCTGCACCCCGGCATCCCCGCCCAGCTGCGCGGCACCTACGCAGGGCTGGCCCAGCCGGCCTTCCTGGACCACTTGCAGCGCCTGGGCGTCACCGCGGTCGAGCTGCTGCCGGTGCATACCTGCACCGACGAGGTGCACCTGGCCCGCAGCGGGCTGGTGAACTACTGGGGCTACA
>CAMCQD010000244.1 GCA_945876925.1 uncultured Dermatophilus sp. | reverse complement strand
AGGCCACGAGCCGCCTTGCGTTACGACACGACCACGCTCAACTACGAAGAGCCATCAATGTCCAGCAGCAAATTGGTGAAGAAATAGCCGCACCGCAGGTGGGTGACATCCACATCGAGGGCATCAAGCGCGACCTCGGTGACTGCCAGGCCGTCAATCTCGCCGACACCGTGACGCTTCTCGGCACCGATGCTGCTTTGGAACACGACACGGCCGATTCCGTTGGCGGTAACCGCCTTCACCAGAGCTTTCGTGGCTAGGGTGTAGTCGGCCACGGGATCAGACGACATCACACTGGGATCGACCCAATAGATTGCGTCTACGCCCTGTGTCGCCGCGGTGACCTGCGCAGGATCAGTGGAGTTCGCCTCGACGATGTCAGCGTGTTCCCACAGCTCAGGGGCGACGTTCGTGGGCTTTCGTGCCAGGAGGAGTGGGCGCACTCCTGATCTGATCAGCATGGATGTGACGTGCCGCCCGACGTGACCCATCGGCGTCGTGACCGCAATGCGCATGTGATCTCCTTTCGTGAAGTCTTACACGGCACGCTAACGACAGATCCGGCCTGTCTTGGTCCTCATCTTGGTTGATAATGGCCTTGTGGACAGTCCTTCATCACGCGCCCTGCTCCTGCTGTCACTGTTACAGACCGGACGCGCCTGGACGGCAGCCGACCTCGCCCAGCGACTCGATATAGCAGATCGGACGGTGCGCCGGGACGTCGCCAGGTTGCGATACCTGGGATACGACATTCGGTCCGTGCCCGGACCTGGCGGAACATATCGACTGGTGCCGAGCGTGAAGATCCCGCCCCTGTTGCTAGACGCAGACGAGGTCTGCTCACTCGTCACCGGGCTGCTCCTCCTGGAAGCCGGTGGCGTAGATGAGGCAGTGACGACGGTGCGCACCAAGCTGGAACAGCTTCTCCCGCCGAAGCTGCGTCAACAGGCAGCAGCGACGGCATTGGCGACCCAAGTGATCACTCCCGTCGCCGAGCCGGTTGATTGGCGGCTGCTCGGCGTGCTGGCAGAGGCCGTGGCCCAGGGGCAGGACCTGCGCTTCACCTACACAGACCAGCATGGCAAGGTGAGCGAACGCCACGTACGCCCCTACCGGCACGCGCTGCGCCAAGGCGCCTGGTACCTGATCGCCTACGACATTCTCCGCACTGACTGGCGACTGTTTCGGCTCGACGGCATTCAACGCGCCACTCCCGAGCCGGCTGCCGCCGGCATCGACGTCCCCGACTTCCCCAGCCCCTCTATCGAGGACTGGCTCACCACTGATTTTGGACGAGTTCGGGTCTCAAACGGCTAACACGTCCGGCCAGTGCGTCCAGATCAAACGGCTGTCCCGCGTCCTGCGCTGCTCAACGAACATCCACGGCTTGGTCAACTAGACCGCTCGTAACTGCGGACGCCCATCCGCAGCCTCCTCGTTCCTCTCGTCGTCGACGTCTACAGGGCCGGAGGCGGTGGTGGTGTTGTCGGGGTTGGTGAGGGCGGCTTGGAGGGCGTCGGCGAACGCGATGGTGTGTTCGATCACGCGCAGGAACGTGGCGACCTGTTCGTCGGTGAGTTCGACGGCGAGCACGGCCGGGTCGTAGTGGGTCCACCACTGATCCAGTTCGGTCCACGTCACCACGAACGCCCGTACCGGGTACTGCACCGGCGCGTCCTCGGTGTCGTTCTTGGGTTTCTTGATGGACGCGGGCTTCGGTTTGCCACTGGATTGGATGCGGGCGAGGGCGTCGGCCGCGGCCTGATGCAACGCCTCATCGCCAGCATCGGGGCTGGCGGTGTGGTTGCGGATGGTCTCGTAGATCGGATGGACCGGGCTGCCCGCGTCGATCTGCTCCAACCCCCGTTGCGCTGCGGCCCTCACGTGTTCGGGCAGTGTCTCGTCGGTGGCGGCGTGTTCGAGATAGCCGATCTTGTCCAGCGTCTTGTACGAGGCCCCACCGGGAATCATTCCGGCAGCCTGCTCACGAGCCTCACCGGTGGCTCCCGACGGTTCCGGAAATTTTCCGGGACCGTCGGTTCCGGGCTGGTTGTCGCTGCGGAACTGGGTCGCGGCCTTGCGACGCGCAGCATCCTCGGCCATGAGGGATTTCAGTTCGCGGTAGAGGGCGGCGGCTTCCAGCGCGGTGAGCGGCTTGTGTAGGACGTTGTCGTCTTGTTCGGCCAGCAGGTGGCCGAGCCGGTCGGAGATGCCGGAGCGGACCCACACGTTGACGGTGCGCCAGCCGAGCTGCTTGATTGCCGCCAGCCGTCGTGCCCCGCAGATCAGGACCCCGTCGGGGCTGACCGTCAACGGTTGCAACAACCCATCGCGCTCAATCGAGGCCGCCAGCGCATCGATGTCACCCAGGTCGGCGCGGTGACGTCGGCCGACATGCAGGGAGTCGACGGTGCGGTCCAGCTCGATGTGCCCCGGCGTGCTCATGACCGCACCCGTTCCCGTCCCGGTATTGCGCGGACGATCACGGTGACCAGGGCGTCATCACCCAACAGGTCTGCCAGTGTTTCTCCGAGCAGCAGACGCAGCAGGATCCCGCGCCCGGCCGTCGTGGTGGCGTAGGCAGGTTCCGGGTGGCCCAGCAGGACACGTAGGAGGCACGTCCAGGCTGGGGCGGGGAGGTCGAGCAGGGCGCGAGCGTGTTTGTCGCGCCGCAATGCTTCGTAGGTGCCCCGCCGCGACCCGATCCGGGCCAAGGCATTGGTGACGTGATCCACCCCGGCCCGAGCGGAGGGTTCCGGCCAGCCCAGGAGCACGAACAATCGGGTCGCGTCCGCCACTGCTGCGTGCACGCTCGCATCCACATCCACGTTTTCCTGCTGGTCGTGGTGGTGGGGGTCGGTGAGCTGGAAGGCGGGATGGTATTCGTACAGGGGTGTTTCGCGGTCGGAGAACCGTTCGGGGTCGTGGTGGGCGGAGATGTGGGCGCGGCGGGCCTGGTGGACCGAACACAGGAGCCCTTGGGCGCGTTCTTCGTAGATGCAGGTGATCCGCACCGCATGCGTGACCACCGCCCACGGATCTGCGGCCCTCCTTGCCGCAGGCGTTCGCATCACATCAAACGCCGCCGACGCGGCCTCCCACACATCCAGGCCGTGCTTGCGCGCCAAGGGTGCGAACCGCTCCGCCGCGAACTCCAACAGCTCACTGGCTTGGGGGTTGTTGCGCCATCCGTGCTCGGCCAGATGCTCCAGCAAGGCCCGCAGCCCCTCACTGGTGCGGAAGTCAGCACTGTCGGGGCGGGGTGTCGACGGCGTTGTCGACGAGCTCCCGGTCTCAGCGGTACCGGTGGTTGGTGTTGTGGTGTGGGTCATGGTGGTGCCTCCTGACAAGCAGGTGCGCACCCCCACCCCAGACATCGGCGGCAGCGGTGTCGTCGTGTTGGCGAGATTCGTCATTGCGGGTAACCACGCTCAACTCATCCCCACCGCGGACCGACCCGACACCGACTGGCCCCGCCCGTGGCCGAACGCCGACAATGGAGCCAACCGTGCAGCTCGATCACCGACGCGCCGCGTACTCACAGTGATGCCGTGGCGGGTCTTCTGGCTCAGTGCGGTCTGGAAGTGGATGCCGCGGCCAGCGACTGTGGCGCCACGTCGGGCCAGCAGGTCGGTCGGCCGCACCCACTCCACGCCCCGCCCCACCTGTCGACCCACAGGCCGGCTTGCTGCCCGGGCGGTGCGGGCCTTGACCGCATCCGGCACCCCCTCCGCACCCTCACCCACCCCCGGGGAGCCCCCCTCTGGTCCTTCGACGTCGGGGGTGGGCTGCTCATCGAGTTCTTGCACCGGCGCCTCGCGTGGAGCAAGATCGCCCTCACTCACCGTCGGTCGGCTGATGTCCTCCATGTGGCGGTCGGGTCTGGTCAGGGCGAGTTCTTCGGGATCGGGTGGGCCGTAGTCGTCGTGGACCGGCGGCTCCACTGGGTGGTGCTCGTGTTCGTGGGTGCTCATGATTCCTCCTTCATCGATGGACTGGTGTCAGGTTCAGAACCTCTCGTCGGTGTGGAGGTGAGCCAGCGACCCACCGTGGACGGATGCACGCCCAGCTCGGCGGCAATCTGCTTGTTCGACCACCCCTCACTCCGCAGCCCGGCAGCCCGCTCTCGCCGACCCACCCCAGCCGTCCCCGACGCGGAAACGTCAGGTCCGGTTGACCCTTCACAATCCGGCGGGGCGGATCGGT
>CAMCQD010000243.1 GCA_945876925.1 uncultured Dermatophilus sp. | reverse complement strand
AGGTCCCGTGCCCCGTCCCCGCCGCGGCCGCGTCCCCACCCGGGCCGCGCCGCCGGTGCGCCACATGAGCCGGCGCACCCACGACGGGTCGTCCGCCAGCAAGGTGACCCGCAACCGCTCCCCGGGCGCGCCGACCGGCTCGGCCGACAGGTTCGGGTAGTAGCCGGCGACCCAGTGCGCGGCAGGCTCCAGCTCGATAGTGACCTCGATCGCTCCCCGGGCGGGGGTGTACAGCGCCCCGGAGGAGGCCCGGCTCCTAGCCTGCGCCGGCGGGGTGCCATCGCAGTCCAGCACCTCGGCCCGCTCGATCCGGTCCAGGCGGAACAGGCGGACATCCCCGGCTCGGTGGCACCAGGCTTCGAGGTACCAGCCGGGCCCGGAGTTCAGCAGCCGCATCGGATCGACCTCGCGTCTGGTCACCTCATCACGGGCGAGGCTGATGTAGCCGATCCGCAGCCGGCGCCGGTCCCGCAGCGCCTGGCGGGCCACCGTGACCCAGCGGGCCGAGGCGCCATCGGCCAGCTGGACCCCGATCCGGGAGGCGAGCTGCGCGGCGTCATCACCGCCGGTGTGCCCGGTGGCCTGGGCGAGCTTGTCCAGGGCGGAGTCGACGACGGCCGGGTCGGCCAGCCCGGGCACGGCCGCCAGCGCCCGCAGCCCGACCATGAGGGTGAGCGCCTCGTCGGGGCCCAGCCGCAGCGGGCGGGAGATCTCGTCGGCGTTGCCGACGTACACCTCCCCGCTCTCCCAGTCGGCCTCGATGAGATCCTGCGGCATGCCCCCCGGGGTGCCGCACAAGAAGATGAGCGCCAGGTCCGCCTCGACCGCCGCCGGGGTGATGCCGAACGTCTGCGCCACCTCCCCGATCGGCGCCCCCGGATGCTGCAGCAGCCAGGGGACCATGGTGAGCAGCCGCTCCAGTCGCGCGGTAGCCGACTCCATCGTCATGGGCGCGCACCTTCGGGGGAATGCGCCCCGGCGGCACCGCGCAGCAGGGCGATGACGTAGTCCCGCAGCCGCTCGGGGGCGTGCACGATCACATCCGGGCCGTACCCGGCCAGCTCCCCGGCCAGGCGCTCCAGCTCGTCGTACTCGATATCGACCGTGTCGAACCCGGGCGGAGCGGATGTGCCCGCACCCTCCGCTGGCCTGGCCCGGCGGCGCAGATCGAAACCGGCCCCGCGGGCCACGTGCACCCGGGCCAGGCCGCCGGCCGCCGGGTCGGCGCTGCGCCGGATCATGGCGAGGGCATCCAGGTCGCCCGGGATCTCATACGCCCCCGGGCGCCCCGCCCGGCGCACCTCACCGTGCACCCGCTCCAGCCGGAAGGACCGCGGCTCGCCGCGATCGACATCGAACCCGGTCACATACCAGCGCCCGTGCCAGGCCTGCAGCCGCCAGGGCCGCAGACGACGGCAGGACACCTCATCGGCTCCGGCCTTGCGGTAGCCGAACGTCACCTCGGTGCGGCTCATCACCGCCGCCCGCAACGGCTCGAACGCGGGCTCGCTCGTGCCCACTGCGAGATCGCCGCCGGGACCGGGAGCCTGGGCGTCCACCCCGGCGGCAGCCAGCTTGCGCAGCGCAGCCGCCGCCTTGGGCGCCAGCGCGCTCGCCGACCAGGTCTGCGACGCTAGGCCGAGCACGCCGATCTCCTCGGCGGAGAAGCTGATCGGCGGCAGGGCATAGGCGCGCCGGTCGATCCGGTAGCCCGGCTCATCAAGGAAGAACGTGTCAATATGCTCGGTCACCAGCGGGATACCCAGATCGCGCAGCTCATCCTTATCCCGCTCGAACATGCGGTCGAAGGCAGCATCGTCCGATTGCTCGTACTGCGGTACGTCCCGGCGGATCTGCCCCTTGGTGAGCGGGCGGCGCGTAGCCAGGAGCGCCAGCACGAGATTGAGCAGGCGTTCGGTTTTGGCGGCTGCGGGCGTAGGAGGCATCGCCAGAACTGTAACCCGCACGCCCGCACCCGGACCCGCCTGACACCGCTCAGGCGCGCCGGGGCTGCCCGGCGCCCGCGCTCACCGCAGCCGGTCAGCTGGCGTCGAGGATGTCGATGACGAAGATGAGGGTGTCCCCGGGCTGGATGGCCGATCCGGAACCGGAATCGCCGTAGCCGTCCTTGGGGGCGACCACGAGCAGCAGCCGGCTGCCGACCGCCTGCCCGACGATGCCGTCATCCCAGGCCTTGATGAGATTGCCGGTGCCCACCTGGAACTCGGCGTAACCCTTGGGCGACTTGCCGGAGTAGTCGAACGGCTCGGCCGGGTTACGCCAGGTGACGCCGGTGTAACGGACCCGCACGGTCTGCCCCGGGGTCACCGTGGGACCGCTGCCGATGATGAGCGGCTGGGTGATCGTGCTCGCCGGCGGCGTGGCCTTCGGCACGGTGAAGGTCGCCGGGTCGGTGACCTTGGCGCCCATCGTCACCGTGGGCAGGCCCGCGCGCGGCGCCACCGTCTTGCCGGTCGCTTCCGAGAGCGGCGCGCTCGCGCTCGTCGGGCGCAGCACGTACACCAGGGTGTCCTCTGCGCTGATGTCCAAGGTGGCATCCCCCGTGCTGCCGACGGCCTGCGCGGCCGGGATGGCCAGCAGCACGGTCGAGCCCAGCTTGGTGCCGGTCAGCGGCGCGAACTGCGGAATGCGGCTCATCGACAGCCGCACCTTGCTGGCCCCCCACATCGAGGCGCGCTGCTGACCGTCGCGGCCATTGATGAGCAGGTAGTCCGCCAGCACGGTGTCATCGGCCTCGATGGCCTTGCCGCTGCCCTCGCTGACCACGCGGGAAGCCGGGCCGGGGAGCGTGAACGGGGTCCTGGGCAGGCTCACCGCCGGCGGGGTGTCACCGGTGCCGCCGGAGAGGGTGATGCCCTCCAGCGCCGATGAGGAGACGGACTCCCCGGTGGCCCCATCCGCATGCGACGGCGTGGCCGCGGCCTCCCCCGGCGCGTTCGAACCGCACGCGGCGAGCACGAGCGCGACGAGCAGGCTCATCACCGCCACGCGAACGCGAATAGCAAGCACGACCGCACTTTCTGTCTGGACAGTCATAGGGGATTCACCATAGCCACGCCAACTGGCAGATCTTCCTGACAAGGTGTGCTAATGCCCTGTTCGACACGGATTCGTGCCTTAACCGTGACGATTCTGGAACCGGCCGGCTCCGATGCTGCTCCCGGGCACCGCCGGCGCCCGCGGCGAGCCCGCTACTGCCCGTGCGGAACTAGCCGCGACCAGGGATTACGTGCACCAGCTGGCGCGGCGATGCGGCTGGTCGCGGGCCGGCGCCAGCGGGCCGCGGCCTGCTCTTATCCGCAGCTGCCCGGCCGGTCAGCCGGGCGGGCCCGGCCGGGACAACTGCCCGATGAGGTCCTCCACGTGCGCGTTCACGGACTCGAACGGATCGGTAAGGGTGACCAGCGCCTCGATGTCACCGGCAAGCCGCAGATGACTCCAGTCAGCGGCATACTGCCTCCCCGCGGCGCGGGCGGCCCTGATGAACCCGGCCCGCACCCGCGCCCGGGTGGGCGGTGCCTGGGTGAGCGCCTCCCTCGCGGAGGCGTCGCTAGTGACCCTGCTGACCGCCCCGGCCCGCTCGAGCTTGCGGAAGAGCCCCCGATCCGGGCTGATGTCGTGATACAGCAGGTCGAGCACGCCGATGCGCGGATCGGTGAACCCCGCCCCGGTACGGGCGGCGAACCGCTCCAGCAGGCGCAGCTTGATCACCCAGTCAACGTCCCCGGCCAGCGCATCGAGGTCGTCGCGTTCCAAGGCGGTGAGCACCCGGTCCCACAGCGCCAGCACCTGGCGGTCATGCCGTCCGGGGTACCCGTCCCGCTCGGTGAAGGCAGCGACCGCCTCGAAGCAGGCCCGCTGAATCTGCACCGCGCTCATCGACCCCCCGCCGGCCAGGCCGGCCTGGTGGTGCCGGTCGGCGCTGATCGCCCGGATCGCGGCGGCCACCCTGGCCAGCGGCGGCACCGGGGGCGGCTGCCCGGCCTCCAGGTAGCGCAGCAGCAGCTCGGTTGAGCCGACCTTGAGCAGCGCGGAAGTCTGGCTCATATTCGAGTCGCCGACGATGACGTGCAGCCGCCGGTACCGCTGAGCGTCAGCGTGCGGCTCGTCCCGGGAGTTGATCATCGGGCGCGAGCGGGTGCTGGCGCTCGATACGCCTTCCCAGACCACCCCGGAGCGCTGGGACAGGCAGAACCGGCCC
>CAMCQD010000242.1 GCA_945876925.1 uncultured Dermatophilus sp. | reverse complement strand
GCGACCACGGTGGTCATGTCCTCCCTGGGCGGGCGCGCCGAGGCGCTCGGGGCCTGCGCCCAGGTGCTCGGTGGCGCCGCGGGGCCGCTGCGCACCGCGGCGTCCTGATCCGCCAATCCGCCTGCCCGGCAAGTTCCCTGGTGAAACGGGACAGGGCACCTTCTCTTCAATGCTTGACAGCACACACACCCTGGCTCTTCACTTTGTGAATTGAAGGTCACGCTGACGTGACTAGTAAGGGGAGGGCTCGGCCATGACGGACGGCACGAACGTGCTCGAGATGCGTCACATCACCAAGGAGTTTCCCGGTGTGCGGGCACTCGACGACGTGTCGCTCACGGTGCGGCGCGGCGAGATCCACGCGATCTGCGGTGAGAACGGGGCTGGCAAGTCCACCCTCATGAAGGTGCTCTCCGGGGTGCACCCGCACGGCACGTACTCCGGGGACATCCTCTACGACGGCGACGTGGTGACCTTCAGCGGCATCCGCGCCAGCGAGAAGGCCGGCATCGTCATCATCCACCAGGAACTCGCGCTGATCCCGGAACTATCCATCGCCGAGAACATCTTCCTGGGAAACGAGACCACCTCCCGCGGCGCCATTGACTGGGTCGCCACCAACCGGCGCGCGATCCAGCTGCTCGCCCACGTCGGCCTGCGGGAAGACCCCGAAACCCCGGTCAAGAACATCGGCGTCGGCAAGCAGCAGCTCGTCGAGATCGCCAAGGCCCTCGCCAAGGACGTGCGCCTGCTCATCCTCGACGAGCCCACCGCCGCCCTCAACGAGGAAGACTCCGCGCACCTGCTCGGCCTCATCACCGGGCTGAAGGAGCGGGGAATCACCTCGATCATCATCAGCCACAAGCTCAACGAGATCCGCGCCGTCGCTGACTCGGTGACCATCATCCGCGACGGCCGCTCGATCGAGACCCTCGACGTCACCGGCGGGGACGTCGACGAGGACCGGATCATCAAGGGCATGGTGGGCCGCTCCCTCACCTCGCGCTTCCCCGAGCACACCCCGGACATCGGCGAGACCTTCTTCGACGTCACCGGGTGGACCATCGAGCACCCGGCCGTACCCGGACGGCTGGTCTGCAAGGACTGCGCCTTCCACGTGCGCCGCGGGGAGATCGTCGGCTTCGCCGGGCTCATGGGAGCGGGCCGGACCGAGCTGATGCGCTCCATCTTCGGCCGCTCCTACGGCACCTACCTGGGCGGGCGCATCGTCATGAACGGGCGCGAACTCACACTCAGGAACGTCTCCCAGGCAATCGACGCCGGCATCGGCTACGTCACCGAGGACCGCAAGGCCCTCGGGCTCAACCTCCTGGACGACATCAAGACCACCACCACCGCCGCCCGGCTCAGGAAGGTCGCCCGGCACCTCGTCATCGACCGGCACCGGGAATACACCGCCGCCGAGCGGTACCGCCGTTCGCTACGTACCAAGACACCGTCGGTCGACGTCGGCGTCTCCACCCTCTCAGGCGGAAACCAGCAGAAGGTCGTGCTGGCCAAGTGGCTGTTCACCGACGCCGGCCTGCTCATCCTCGACGAGCCCACGCGCGGCATCGACGTCGGCGCCAAATACGAGATCTACGGGATCATCCAGGAACTCGCCGACGCCGGCAAGGGCGTCATCGTCGTCTCCTCCGAGCTGCCAGAGCTGCTCGGCCTCTCCGACCGGATCTACGCCATCTGCGAGGGCCGCATCACCGGAGAGCTCGCCCGCGGCGAAGCCACCCAGGAAAACCTCATGCGTCTCATGACCACGGTCACCGGGCCCGCCACCATCACCAGCCAGACGGCCTGACCACCACCGCATAGGAAACGAAGCAATGACGTATCTCAAGGCCGTCTTCGGCAACGACACCCGCCAGTTCGGGATGATCTTCGCGCTCATCGCGCTCATCGTGTTCTTCCAGTACCGCACCGGCGGCCTGCTGCTCACGCCGACGAACGTCATCAACCTCTTCCAGGGAAACTCCTACATCCTGGTGCTGGCGATCGGCATGGTCCTGGTCATCATCGCCGGGCATATCGACCTCTCCGTCGGCTCGGTCGCGGCTGCGGTCGGCATCTGCGTGGCCATCGCGATGCGGGACTGGGGAATTCCCTGGTGGGCAGGGATCCTGCTCGGCCTGGCCATCGGCGCGGTCATCGGCATCTGGCAAGGATTCTGGGTCGCGTACGTGGGGATCCCGGCATTCATCGTCACCCTCGCGGGCATGCTCATCTTCCGCGGGGTCAACCAGAAGATCGGGCAATCGCTGACCATCCCGGTACCCGCGGAGTTCCAGGCCATCGGCCGCGGCTACCTGCCCGAATCCGGCCCGGATACCGGGTACAACAACCCGACGCTGCTCCTGGGGGCGCTGCTCATCGCCGCGATCATCCTCGGCGCCTGGCGCAACCGGGTGAATCAGAAGAAGATCGGCGCGGATCTGCGTCCGCTGTGGGCGCTGGTCATCCAGCTCGCCCTCATCTGCGGTGCCCTGCTGGCCGCCACCTTGCTGTTCGCCTCCGGGCGGCGCGGCACGTCATTCCCCGTCTCGGGCATCATCCTGGGCGTTCTCGTGGTCGCCTACAGCTTCATCAGCAGCCGCACGGTGATCGGCCGTCACATTTACGCCGTCGGAGGCAACCGGAATGCGGCCGCCCTCTCCGGCGTCAAGAGCAAGCGGATCGATTTCCTCGTCATGATGAACATGTCGATCCTCGCGGCCCTGGCCGGCATGATCTTCGTCGCCCGTTCAACGGCCTCGGGCCCGTTCGACGGAACCGGCTGGGAACTCGACGCGATCGCCGCGGTCTTCATCGGCGGCGCGGCAGTCAGCGGCGGCGTCGGCACCGTGGTCGGCTCGATCATCGGCGGCCTGGTGATGGCGGTGCTCAACAGCGGCATGCAGCTGCTCGGCGTCGGCGCCGACGACACCGCCATCATCAAGGGCCTCGTGCTGCTGGTCGCAGTCGCCTTCGACGTCTTCAGCAAATCGCAGGGCAAGCCGTCGATCATCGGCTACCTCACCCGGCGGCGCGGCCCCGGACCCGCACCGGCTGCCCCGGCACCAGGCCAGCCCGCCACGGCCGCTGGCTCCCGCGCGGACAGCGCCACCGCCTCCTGAGGGCAACCGCACAGCAACTCCCATCGGAAAGAGAAGGTTCCATGCGCAGAATCACCACTATCGCCGTCGCCGTGGCCGCAGTCCCGGCCCTCATGCTCGCCGGTTGCGGTCGTTCCGGCGAGAACGCGGCCCAGTCCTCCACCGCCACCGGGTCCTCGCCGGCGCCCACCGGATTCGCCTCCGGCAGCCTCATCGGCGTCGCCCTGCCGCAGAAGACCTCGGAGAACTGGGTCCTCGCCGAGAACCTGTTCAAGACCGACCTGGCCGCCGCCGGGTTCGCCTCCGACGTGCAGTTCGCCAACGCCGGCGTCGCCGAGCAGCAGAACCAGATCCAGTCGATGGTGACTAAGGGGGCCAAGGTCATCATCGTCGGCGCCATCGACGGCGGGCAGCTGTCCTCGCAGGTGCAGGCAGCCAGGGACGCCGGCGCCACGGTCATCGCATATGACCGCATGCTCACCAACACCGAGGCGGTCGACTACTACGTCGCCTACGACAACTTCAAGGTCGGCCAGCTGCAGGGCCAGGCCCTGCTGGAAGGGCTGGCGGCCAAGAAGCCGAACGGCCCGTACAACATCGAGCTGTTCGCCGGATCGCCGGACGACGCCAACTCCAAGGTCTTCTTCGACGGGGCGATGAGCGTGCTGCAGCCCAAGATCGCTGACGGCACGCTCAAGGTCGTCTCCGGCCAGAGCGACTTCCAGCAGGCCGTCACCCAGGGCTGGAAGGCCGAGAACGCGCAGAAGCGGATGGACACCCTGCTGGCCGGCAGCTACACCTCCGCCGACCTCGATGGCGTCCTGTCCCCCAACGACACCCTCGCCCGGGCCATCATCACCTCGGTGAAGCAGGCCGGTAAGGCCGTCCCGGTCGTCACCGGGCAGGACTCCGAGGTGGAGTCGGTCAAGTCGATCGTCGCCGGCGAGCAGTACTCGACCATCAACAAGGACACCCGCAACCTGGTCAAGGCCACTGTCGGGATGGTGCAAGCGCTGCAGCAGGGCCAGGCGCCGAAGGTCACCGACACCCGGCAGTACAACAACGGCGTGAAGACCGTCCCGGCCAACCTGCTCGAGCCGCTCATCGTCACCAAGAAGAACGCCAG
>CAMCQD010000241.1 GCA_945876925.1 uncultured Dermatophilus sp. | reverse complement strand
CGCCGCCCTCGACGCCGACCCGGCGCTCTTCGACGACGCCATGGCCCGCAAAGTCGTCCTCGCCTCCCCGGCCACGCTGCTCGCGCTGGCCCGCACGGTCGCCTACGTGTGGCGGCAGGATTCGCTCACCCAGAACGCCCAGCAGCTACTCGACCTCGGCAGGGAGCTGCACACCCGGCTCGGCACGCTGGCCGCTCACCTGACCCGCATGGGCGGATCGCTGCGCAAGTCGGTGGACTCCTACAACTCGCTCATCGGGGCTGTCGAGACCCGCGTGCTGGTCACCACCCGCAAGATGCAGGCCCTGGGCCTGGCCGACGACTCCCCCGAGGTTCCCGCGCTGGACGCCACGGTCCGCCCGATGACAGCCCCGGAACTGCTCGGAGAACTCCCGGGCGGTCCGGACGGACCAGGCGAGGCCAGTCTCGCCGCAGCGGACAGGTAAAACGCGAGAGCGCCTGAGCCTGCCCGGTGCCCGTGCCACCGCTGACCCGCCCGCTGCGGGTGCGGTTCAGCGCAGGTGGGCGCCGCCGTCGCCGCGCACCTTGGCGTCGAACGGCATCCCGCGGGCTTTCAGGTCACGGCGCAGTTCCGTTGGCAGCGCGAACAGCAGGCTCTCCTCGGCCGCGGTCACGGCCTCCACGTCAGCGAAGCCGCGCTCGGCGAGACGAGCCAGCACATCCTTGACCAGCACCTCGGGCACGGAGGCCCCGCTGGTCACCCCGATGGTCTGCACGCCGTCCAGCCAGCTGTCCGCTATCTCCTCGGCGTAGTCCACGAGGTGCCCGCTGGCAGCGCCATGCTCCAGGGCCACCTCCAGCAGCCTGACCGAGTTCTAGGAGATGCGAGAGCCGACCACGATCATGAGATCGCATTGGGCCGCCATGTGCTTGACCGCGCCCTGCCGGTTCTGGGTGGCGTAGCAGATGTCGTCGCTCGGCGGGTCGAGCAGGCCCGGGAAGCGTTCCTTGAGCCGGGCGACGGTCGCCATCGTCTCGTCCACCGACAGCGTCGTCTGCGAGAGCCAGACCACCTTGCCGGGATCACGGACCTCGATGCTGTCCACGTCGTGGGGCCCGTCCACCAAGGTGATGTGACCGGGCGCCTCCCCGGAAGTGCCGATGACCTCCTCGTGACCCTCGTGCCCGATGAGCAGGATGTCGTAGCCGGCCTGGGCGAACCGCACCGCCTCCCGGTGCACCTTGGTCACCAGCGGGCAGGTCGCGTCGATGGTGCGCAGCGAGCGCTGCCGGGCTTCTTCATGGACCACCGGGGCCACCCCGTGCGCGGAGAACACCACGGTCGCGCCCTCGGGCACCTCATGGGTCTCGTCGACGAACACGGCACCGCGCCGCTCCAGGGTGGCCACGACGTGCTTGTTGTGCACGATCTGCTTACGCACGTACACCGGCGGCCCGTACAGGGTGAGCGCCTTCTCGACCGTGTCAACGGCCCGGTCGACCCCCGCGCAGTAGCCCCGCGGCGCGGCGAGGAGCACCTTCCTGGTCCCGGTCTTCGTGGGTTCGCTCACCCGGCCATCGTAGTGATGCCCGGCACCGCATCGCCTCCGCCGGCCTCACCGGGTCCTGCCCCGGGCACGCCAGCATCGCCCTGGGCGACACTGTCACCGGAACCGGCGATACTGGGCCACGTGACTTCCCCAGCGACCGGCGCCGGCGATCCTGCGCGTCTGGCTGACGCCCCGGGCCGGCCAGGTGAGGGCCTGCCCGGGAAGGCCGCGGACACCACGGCCGAGAATCCGTGGCCGGTGCGGCTGCTGTCGGCCAAGATCGGCGACTACGTGGCCCGCATGTCACCGGTGTGGGTCGAAGGCCAGGTCGTGCAGCTCATGCGCCGCCCCGGCGCGTGGTCGGTGTTCCTCACCTTGCGCGACACCGACGCGGACATGTCGCTGTCAGTGACCATCCCGGCCCGCACCCTCGACGCGCTCCCCCACCAGGTAACCGAAGGGGCCAGGGTCGTGGTCCACGCCAAGGCCACGTTCTGGGCCAAGCGCGGCTCGCTGCAGATGGAGGCCCGGGACATCCGCCCGGTCGGGCAGGGCGAGCTGCTGGCCCGGCTGGAGCAGCTCAAGAAGCTCCTGGCCGCCGAGGGCCTGTTCGAGGCCAGCCGCAAGCGCCCGCTGCCGTTCCTGCCACGCTGCGTCGGGCTCATCTGCGGGCGCAACAGCGCCGCCGAGAAAGACGTCGTCGGCAACGCCCTGCGCCGCTGGCCCGGCATGAGCTTCGAGATCCGCGAAGTGCCCGTACAGGGCAGCCAGGCCGTCACGGCCGTGCGCGGGGCCCTGGCAGAACTCGACGCGCTCAGCCACGTCGACGTCATCATCATCACCCGCGGGGGCGGTTCCTTCGAAGACCTGCTCGCCTTCTCCAACGAGACCCTGGTCCGGGCGGTGGCGGCCGCGACCACCCCGGTCGTCAGCGCCATCGGCCACGAGATCGACACCCCGCTCATCGATTTCGCCGCCGATCTGCGCGCCTCCACCCCCACCGATGCCGCCAAGCGGGTCGTGCCCGACGCGGCCGAGGAAGCCGAGCAGGTCGCCAGCGCCCGGACCCGCCTGGACCGCGCGGTCCGCCGGCGCCTGGAAAGCGAGCACCGTCATCTCGGCATCCTCCGGAGCCGGCCCGTGCTGGCCTCCCCGCACGCCATGCTCGCCCCCTACCGCGACGAGATCGATCAACTGCGCGCCCGCCTGCGGCAGGCCACCAGGCACCGGCTCACCCGCGCCGGGGACGAGATCGCCGCACTGGCCGCCCAGGTGCGGGCGCTGAGCCCGCAGGGCACCCTCGAACGCGGCTACGCCGTGGTGCAACGGCCGCAGGGCGATATCGTGCGCGACGCCGCCCGGGTGCCCCCCGGCGAGGCACTGCGCATCCGGGTGGCCCGGGGCACGTTCGAGGCCGCCCGCCTGGCCCCCGCGGCAGACGGCGCCGCTGAGCCCGGTGATCCACCCAGGGCCAGGAAACCCCGCGCCCGCAGCCGTCCCCGCACACCCGGGCCGTCCCGGCCCGCGCCCGCATCCGCCCCCGCTACCCCGGAGGAATCCGCATGAGCGACGCCACCATCCCCGGCCCGGCGCAGCCCGCCGCACCGGACGCGGGCATCCCGCCTGAGATCGCCGCCCTGAGCTACGAGCAGGCCCGCGACCAGCTCGTCATCGTGGTGCAGCAGCTGGAAGGCGGGCAGACCCCGCTGGAGGAGACGATGGCCCTGTGGGAGCGCGGGGAGGCGCTGGCCGCGCACTGCGGTTCGTGGCTGCAGCGCGCCGGGCAGCGGCTCGACGAACGCGCCCGGTCCCGCGAGTCCGCTACCTGACCTGGGCGGTCCCGGTGCTGGCGGGCGCAGCGGAACGCCAGGGCTGCAGCGAGGCCGCCACCGTGACCAGGTTGCCCTGGTCGCCCAGCCCCGAGACCACCACCGCCAGCGGCGTGGCGCCCCGCGGCGGGACCAGCGCCCGGCGCGGGGAATCGCCCGGGGCGGTGTAAGCGGTCCACTCCGACCCGGCGACGCGTGCCGTGCCGTCCTGTCCTCCCCCGCGGGTGAGTTCGCTGAGCCACGCCGCGCTGGGCGCACCGGAGGCGAAAGCACCGGTCTGGGCGACCGAGACGTACACGCTGTCGTCACCGTCGCGGACGTAGCCGGCCTCCCACGTCGGTACCCCCGCGCGGTTCCCGAACCGCACGTACGTGGCGGTCCAGCCCGGGCCCGGGTCGGCCACCAGGAGCGGCCAGGACGTCTGCCCGGCTACCGAGCGCGCCGAGGCGTCCACGTCCACCGCCTCGCGCGGGACCCGGTCCGGGGACGGCGAGAGCGCCAGCCACGCCAGCACCACCGCGCCGATGAGCAGCATCGAGATGACCAGCGAACGCCAGCCGCCAGTGCCATGCGCGGGCGGGGGCTGCGTGCCCGGCGGGGGGACGGGCCGCTGGGCACGCCAAGCTGGCTGGCGCGCAGCGGAACCGGGGCTGCTGGATTCACCGGCCGTCGTCATGGCGGATATCCTTCCCGCTCGCCGGAGCGGGCATCAACCCGCTCCGGTACGTAACCCGGGCATGCCCTGCCGGGCGTCCGGGCCGGTCCCGGAACGCGGCGGCGCCCCGGCGGGGTACCCCGGCCGGGGGCCCGGGGGGGGGCAGCAGCCCCCCAGGGTTGCAGGGGGGGTTGCGGGGGGCCCCCGCCCCGGGCCCCCCCCGGGGGCGCGGAGGGGGAACCCCCCAGGG
>CAMCQD010000240.1 GCA_945876925.1 uncultured Dermatophilus sp. | reverse complement strand
GACAGGTATGTCCGAGAGGATATCCGGCCCTGTCCCGGCTTCCAGGAGAGACGTCAGCCGCCATACAAGTTCCTCCAGCTGGCCGGGTCCGGGATAGATAGTCATCAGCTTTCCGGAGGTACCCGGATTAGCATTCTTAGCATTCGCGAGCACATAATCACCGACCGATCGGGCATGCTTGAACGCGATCCGCCGTGAAACGCATTCTCGGGCGACGGCGTCGACGGTGTCCTGGCAGTGGCCCGCCGCGCTCCCGATGTGGATTTTCCAGCCCTGGTCTGCCAGTTCGCTTCCCTGCGGGGTATAGGTCATCCAGTACCCGTTGTCGGCGGTGTCCCATCCGGCAGGGAGATCATCAACCACGAGCTTGTTCGCAACAGCCGTCTGGCTCTCCGGTTGCACGAAGAAGAGGGGATGAGGCGCCAGGTAGCTTTCCATGTACGGATCCTTTCGCGGGCCGTCAGCCAGGCCCTGGGATTCAGGGAGCACTTATTCGGTCACCTATTCGGTCACCGGCGGGTACTCAGGCGCGGTCCTAGGACGATCTCGCGGCTGGCTGCGGCGAGAATATTCGGATCATGTGATGCCGCGACGACGATGCGCCCCTGTCCGGCGTATTCCCTTAAAGCACCGGCGATCAGTTCGGCATGCCGCTTGTCCAGCGCAGACGTCGGCTCGTCGAGCAGCAGCACAGGGCGCCGGGAGAGCAGCGCGGAGGCGATCGCGAGCCGCTGGATCTCGCCGCCGCTCAGGCGGCCCGCGAGGCAGGTCTCCCGGAATCGATCCATGTCCTGCTCGGAGCCGATGAGCCCGAGGCGTCTGAGCTGGCCGAGCAGCGCAGCCTCCGGAACCTGGTGCCCTCCGTACAGCGCCAGGGTGGCCTGGATGGACTGGGGGACGATTGCGGGGCGCTGAGCGACATAGGAGACGACACGTCCCGGGCCCGCATCGCCAAGTCCGGCAATGACGCCGGACGAAGGTTCGAGGATCCCGGCCAGTATCCGCAGGAGAGTCGTCTTACCAGCTCCGGATTCACCGCTGAGCCCGGTGAGGAGCCCCGGCTCCAGGGCGACGGAGATCCCGGGCACGATGAGCCGGCTTTCACTGGCGAACGTCACGTCAGACAGTTCCAGGCGCCGAACCGGCCCGGGTGCCCGCTGCTGCCCCGGGGCGCGCGGCGCGGGCAGACGCGCCGCCTGCTCGATGACGGCGGCCAGGCGCCTGGCAGCAGCCCGTTGCTCTTGCAGGCTCTGCAGCGAAGCGGCCAGCGCCATGAGCGGGCCAGCGAGCATGAACAGGTACATGAGAAACGATAGGAGCTCCCCCACGTGCAGGGAGCCGGAGGCTATCCGGGTAGCGCCGATTCCCAGCACGACCAGGGCGCTGACGTTCATCATGGCCGAGTTGACCGGGTCGGCCCGGGAGCTGAGGAGGGCGAGGCGATTCTGCCGGTCGAAGATCTCGGAGCTGGCCTGGAGAATCCGGTCCCCGAGAACATCCAGCGTGAGGTTCCCGCGGGCTGTCTCCCGCAGGGCGCACATCTGCTCGGCGCGGGCGGAGAGTTCGTCCTTATGCTCGCTCAGGGCCTGCTCGCCCTGCCCCATTCGCCTGATAGTAGGCACGGCAGCAAGCAGGAGAGCCGCGATGATCACGACGATGACGACAACCATGATGCCGTCGATCATGACCATCATGACGATAGAACCGGCAGCGAGGAGCACCTTGGGCACGACCCTGATGGAAAGATCGGACAATGCGCCGGAAACCACGGTAACGTCATGGATCAGCACCTGAGTGGCGCTCATTCCCCTGAGAGGATCCTCCAGGTCCGCCCTCGACATCGCCGCCACGACGGATTCTCGGAAATTCTTTTCAAGGAAGGCCGAGTATCTCTTGTCACCCAGGGTAGCAAGAGCACCGGTAACCATAGCCGCCAGCGCAACCAGGATGAACACAGCAGCCGCCGACATGATGCTCCGGCCCCCTGAGACGGAGTTCACCAGCGAACTGAGCGTGGCCGGCTGCAAGAGGAGCAGCAACGTCGTGAGCAGCGACGAAACCACGCCGACCGGCAGCCATACCGCCCTGGGCGCCTTCCTCCAGAGGCCCGGCAACGAGCCCCTGATTCCCTCGTCGAGCATGACATTCCCCTGTTGAACGTGATCCTGTTACGCCGGTATCGTCTGCTGTGAAGTGGCCCGGATACCGGCCGGGCCACTTCACAGTGAGTCAGTTCACACCCAGGTGACGCTGGCGGTCAGCGATCACCGATCAGCAGTGCGACCACGTGATCGTGCTAACCGGGCCGCCCTTGCAGTGGTGAGCGCTGATGGTGCTGTCGGCCTTGTCGAGTTCGGTGAAGGTACGCGCGGACTCCTGGTAAGCGAGCTTCCCGAGTTCACGTGCAGTGATCATGACTGGTTCCCTTCTCATCCTTACCGCCGCGCTTTCCGGCGGGTCCTCGATCGAGGATAAAAGGACAGTAAGAGGCACCCCGGGGGCCACGTTCCGCCAAAAGGATGAAACTTTCGGCTATCTTCTCGGGCGGCCCGCTGGCAGACGGGACACGCCGACGGGCAGGCAGTCCGAGTTTCACGCCCGGCCGGGCGCGGCGGCTTTCCAGCTAGCGTGCCGGCTCTCACGGTCCCTGCACGCACCGGCACGTGTACTGACGGCTCACCGGGCCAGCGGCTCCGCTGACAGGCCGGGGGCGAGGCCGGCCGTTGTCGTGGCTGCTAGCGGGACCACCTGACGGGCAGGCTCTGCCGGCCAGCGGGCCGGGCACCTCCGCAAGCAGCGGGCCCGGCTCAGACGAGGAAGCGGTAAGCCGACGAGTCCGGCGGGATGACCTCGAAGGTCATCGGGCTGGCCGACATCCGCTCGATCAGCCCGGCCAGGTCGTCAGGGTTCCCCAGCTCAACACCGATCAGCGCCGGCCCGGTCTCCCGGTTGTTGCGCTTGACGTACTCGAACAACGTGATGTCATCGTCCGGGCCGAGGATTTCGTCGACGAACCGGCGCAGCGCTCCCGGCTCCTGCGGGAAGTTGACGAGGAAGTAGTGCTTGCGCCCGGAGTTGATCAGCGAGCGTTCGACCACTTCGGCGTACCGGGAGACGTCGTTGTTCCCCCCGGAGAGGACCACGACGATGTCACTTCCCGGGGCGGGGCTGAGGGCGTCGAGCAGCCCCGCCGAGGCGAGCGCGCCAGCCGGCTCGGCGATGATGCCGTCCACCTGATACAGGTCGAGCATTTCGGTGCACACCCGTCCCTCGTCCACGGTGACGAAAGACACGTCATGCGCGGCGATGACGGGGTAGGTCACCGATCCGGCCCGGCGCACGGCGGCCCCGTCGCAGAACGTGTCGATCTGCTCCAGGGTGACCGGCCCGCCGGCCTCGACCGCGGCGGCCATGCAGGGTGCGCCGGCCGGCTCGACCCCGGTAACGCGCACCTGCGGGTGCCGGGCGGCCAGCCAGGTCACGCATCCGGCGAGCATGCCTCCTCCCCCGACCGGGATGATCACCTGGTCAGGGGCGTGCCCGAGCTGCTCGACCACCTCGACGGCCAGCGTTCCCTGGCCCGCGATGGTGGCCGGGTGGTCGAAGGCGTGCACCTCCAGGGCCCCGGTCTCGGCGGCGAACTGGCTGGCCCGGGCGGCGGAGTCATCGTAGGTCTCGCCATCGATGATCAGCTCGACCGAGCCGCGGCCGAGCGTGCGGATGCGGTCACGTTTCTGGCGGGGAGTGGTGCTGGGCACGTAGATCCGCGCTGTCAGGCCGAGCTCGGCGCACGCGTAGGCGACGCCCTGGGCGTGGTTTCCCGCGCTGGCGCATACGACGCCGCGGGCCCGCTCCTGCGGGCTCAGCTGGGCGATCATGTTGTAAGCGCCCCGGACCTTGTACGAACGCACCGGCTGCAGGTCCTCGCGCTTGACCCACACATTGGCACCGGAAGCCTCGGATAGGCGTTCGCTGCGCTGCAGCGGCGTCGCCCGTAGCACCGAGCGCAGGCGGATGAAGGCGGCCTCGACATCGGATGCGGACGGAAGTGCAGTCACGGGCGGGTTCACTCCTCTATCGTGCTCTGCCTGCCCGGCGCGCCCAAAACCGGGTCCCAGACGGACGCCTCCGCCCCGCCGGCACACCATTCCCCTCCGCGCCTGCTTCCCCGCCGGAGTCACAGGCGGTCTTCCCGCATCCGGCTCTCCCCCGGGAACCGCATCACACCCCTTGCCCGCTGCGCCTGAGG
>CAMCQD010000239.1 GCA_945876925.1 uncultured Dermatophilus sp. | reverse complement strand
CCCATAGAGCCGATAATCTTCATTATGTCAAAATAGGCGCGAGAACCATCCTGCACTTCCCCTGGAAGCGCTGCCTTTGAGCAGTGCCGATGTACTCGTCAGGCGCTGGTGGAGATGACTGCGCTGCCCCCGGTGCATCATTTTCGGGTAGCAGGCTGCAGCGTATGCCTAGTTATGCTTCAAGTCGAACATATTTTCACGTGTGCTCCGGTTTCATTGCTGCCCGCATCCATGTGCCCGGTTGGCGGCGGTGATGGAAAGCTGCTCGTCCCGGCGGCGCGGGGTTAGCGGCAGCGCCCGCGATGGCCGGCTGGCCGCGAGCATGCCCGGCCCGCGCGGGGTAGCAGCCGGCCGCACGGCTCCAGTCCGGTGGTGCGCGGCAGCTGCGGCGCTCGTCCTGCGGGTGCCGCGATGCGGGTGTCGTAGGCGGGCGATGCGAGGGCCCGCTCCCCCAGCGTCAGCAGGTCGAGCACCTCGTTCGCGGCGTATATCTCAGCCCGTCGCCGCCTGGCGGTGCCAGGGACCAGGATGCCCAGGCTGACCAGCTGCCTGACCGCGTTGGACGCGGCCGGGAAGGACACCCGGTGGCGCTCGGCCAGGTGGGTGATCGTCGTCACCGGCTGGTCAGGTAACCCGGCGACGATGGCGTGGATCACCCCGTCGCCGCGGAAGCCTGCGGTCAGCCCGGCCCAGCGCGCCTCGACCGCGGTCAGTTCGCTGAGCAGCGTGCTGGCGACCCTGGTCGCGCCGAGCGCTGCCTCGAGGAAGTAGGCCAGGTAGCGGTTTCGCGCCGCTGAGCGTACGGCAGGGTCGCCGCCCTCGTGGCGGAACGCGGTGAGGGCGCCCACGTAGCCGAGCTCCTCCGGATGGGCACGTTCGCGTCGCAGGGCCACCGAGATCGGGATGAGGCCGTCGCGCACGAGACCTGCGCGGGCCAGCACCCCGTGGATGAGTGCGCGGCCGGTACGGCCGTTGCCGTCGACGTCCGGGTGGATCGTCTCGTATTGCGCGTGCAGCAGGGCAGCGGTGATGAGTGGCTGGTCAGGTGACCGGTTGACGTAGGTGAGCAGGTCATCGATATACGCTGGCACCAGCTCGGCTGCGGGCGGCACGAACTTCGCCGTCAGCGGGGATGACCCGCCGATGAACACCTGGCCGGACCGGTATGCGCCGCCCGCCGGATGGTGCCCGGGTGCGAGCGTCGCATGGACGAGCCGCAGGTCCGCGTGCGTCCAGGGCCGGTTCTCCCCCAGCGTCTCGACAGCGGCCCGGATCGACTGGATGTTCCGGTGGATCTGCGCCGCCACGGCGTCATCCGGCTCCAGGGCGGCCAGGGCAACCTCGCGGGCAGGCTTCTCGAGTCCCTCGATCCAGGACGACGAAATCCCTTCGGAGCGTGCGAGGGTGGCGTAGAGCGCGCCCACGCTGCGATGCCGCAGCCGCTCACCGAACCGGGTGATCTCCCGTGTCGCGTCGATGAGCAGGTCAGCGACCTGCGGCTCGAGCGGCTCCGGTGCCAGTGGCCGGGCCAGGAAGTCCGGGACATAGCGGCGGAAGAAGCCGCCGCGGCGCTCCGCCGACCGGACACCGGCGAAGTCCGGCTCCTGGTAGACCTCCTCGAACCGCGCCATACCCGCCTCCTTGGTTAAAGGATAGCCGAATATCCTTTAACCAAGGAGACGGCGATATGGCCTGGAGGGTCCGTTCCGGATCCGTTCAGGCCATGGCGATGAGGTCGCGGGTGTAGGGGTTCCGGGGGTCGGTGATGAGCCGGGACGCAGGCCCCTGCTCCACGATCCGGCCAGCGGACATCACCGCCATCCGGTCGGCGATCTGGGCGACCACGGCGATGTCGTGACTGATGAACAGCAGTGACAGGTCCCGCTCGGCCCGCAGCCGCGCCAGCAGGTCCAGGATGGTGGCCTGCACCGTGACATCGAGCGCCGAGGTGATCTCGTCGCACACGATCAGCGCGGGCTCGGCCAGCAGCGCGCGGGCAATGGCCACGCGCTGAGCCTGCCCGCCGCTGATCGAGTGCGGCCCCCGCCGCGACAGCGACGCAGGCAGCCCCACCGTCTCCAGCGCCTGCTCAACCGCTTCCTGCTGCCCGGCCCGGTCGCGCCGCAGCTTGTAGGTGAGCGGTTCGCGCAGGCAATCACCGATGCTCATCCGCGGATTGAATGACGATCGCGGCTCCTGGAAAATCAGCTGCAACTGCGACTGATGCTGCCGCCTCGACGCCCGCGAACGCATATCCAGCCGTTTCCCTGCCAGCGTGATGCTGCCCGAATCGGGTCGCGTGAAACCGGCGACCATGCCCGCCAGCGTTGACTTTCCGCTGCCGGATTCACCGATGATCCCGAAGCACTCCCCCGCCGCAATGGTGAGCGACACATCGCTCACCGCCCGCACCTGGCCGCCGCGTGACTGGAAGGTCTTGGTGACGTGATCGACTTCAAGCAGCATGACCGCGATCCAACCGGGGAACGGCATCCAGCAACCGCCGGGTATACGGATTCACTGAATGACTGAGCACTTTCCCGGCCGGGCCGGATTCGACGAACCTTCCCTCGGCCAGGATGTGCACGTGCGACACCAGCCGCCGGACGAGATTGATCTGATGACTGACGAACAGCACCGCAGTACCGAACTCGCTGGCAGTTTCGCCCAGGAGGTCGAGCACCTCTTTCTGGGCCCGGACGTCGAGGGCGCTGGCCGGCTCGTCGGCCAGCAGCACGCGGGGCTCGCTCAGCAGCGCCATCGCGATCGCGGCCCGCTGGGCCATCCCGCCGGACAACTCGAACGGATAAGCGTCGAGCACCGCGTCCGGCGAGTCGAAGCGCAGTCGGCTCAGCAGCTGGCGGGCCGCCGCCCGGCACGCGCGGGGCGATGCCTGCGGCGTGTGCCGCCGCACCGACTCGGTGAACTGGCGCCCCACCCGCATGAGCGGGTCGAAACTGGCCGCGGGGCTCTGGAACACCATCGCCAGTTCCGGGCCGCGCAGCTTAAGCCAGTCCCGCGGCGTCAGATGGGTGATGTCGGCGCCCTGATAGCGGATCACACCGGCGCTCCTCATGAGACCGCCTTGGGAGTGCCCCAGCAGGGCGTACATCATCGTCGACTTACCGCATCCGGATTCACCCACGACGCCGATGAGCGCACCGGGATCCAGCCGCAGATCGATGTCCATGATGACATCGGGATGATCCGCGTACCCGGCGGTCAGGCCGGTGCACTCCAGCGCCGGTGAATCAGCCGACGTAGGTCTCATGACTGAGCAGGTGGTATTCAGTCGGCTTAATGCGCAGATCATGCACCCTCGTCGTGGAGGCAACCCACCACTGCTGATTGCCGAACATGATGTACGGCATGTCGTTCAGCAGCTGCTGCTCGGCAGCCTTGGCCTTCTGCGCGCGCTTCTCGGAACCGAATGTCTTGCTCAGGTCGGCCAGCTTGGCGTCGAAGGCAGCGGACTTGTACCGGCTGTAGTTCGTCTCCGAGGACGACTTCAGCATGGTGTCGAAGAAGTACTCCGGGTCACCGGTCGGCGCGGTGCCCATCGAGTACATGCCCAGGTCGAAGTTGCCTGACTTGAGGGTCTCCTTGGGGTCCTTCACCTCGCTGATCTCGACGGTCGCGCCGATTCCGCGCAGATCGGACTGCAGGACCTGAGCCATCGATCCCAGGAAAGGACGCGACGAGTACGTGAGCACGCGGATGGTGAGCGGCTGCCCGTCCTTGACGAGCTTACCGCCGCTCTCGGTGTAGCCGGCCTGCTTGAACAGCTCCTTTGCCCGGGTCAGGTCCTTCCCGGTGACCGGGACGTTGAGGCCCTTCTCGCCGCCGAAGTACACATTGCCCGGGAAGAACACGAACGTGGCCTTGGCCATCTGGTTCATGAGCGAGACGTAAGCGTTGCGGTCGAGGGCGAAGTTGATCGCCTCTCGGGCCTTCGCCTCTTTCATGACCGGGCTTTCCATGTTGAGGATGACGCCATCGGAGCGGGTCGAGGTCGTCTGCCAGGTGGTGTACTTACTCGTATCCGAGTAAGCCGCCAGCCCGGCGGCATCGGGCTGGACGACGACGTCGGCCTCACCCGACTGCAGTGCCAGGCCCTTGGCCTGCGCATCCGCGTACTGCTTGACGGTCACCTGGGAAAGCTTGGGAGTTCCGCCCCAGTACTGCGCGTGCGCGGCGAGCACCCGCTGCTGCTGCGGGATGTGCTCGTGCACCTTGAACGGCCCGGTGCCGATCGG
>CAMCQD010000238.1 GCA_945876925.1 uncultured Dermatophilus sp. | reverse complement strand
CGAGCCGGTGATCGTGTACACCCACAGTCAGCGGTTCATGGCGCCGCTCCTCCACCGTCTCCGGGAGGCCGGGTACACGACGGTCGAGGTGTCGGGCAAGAGCAGGGACCGCTGGGAGGACTTCCGTGACGGAAAAGTCCAGGTCATGTGCGCCGTCGTCGAGGCGGTGGCGGAGGGTGTCGACGGTCTCCAGCACCGGTGCCACACGGAGGTGTGGCTGTCGCAGTCGAACTCGGTCGTGAAGACCGCATCACCCGGTACCTGGTGTCGTGCCCCGGGACGATCGACACCAAGGCTGTGGCCCCGAGGCTCGCCGACAAGTACCGAACCCTTGCAATATCGGGGCTCATCTAGTACTCTTGAACTACCCGAACAACGTATAAAGAGGAGGTAACATCATGAAAGAGGTGCTGGTTACTGAGCTGGTAGCCCAGCGCGCGGACCTGACCCGGCAGATCAACGACCTGCGACGCCAGGTGGACGAGGTCAACGCCAGGCTGATCTGGGCCCTCGACGAGGACGGCGGCAGCGTCCTCACCGAGGACGGGACCGTCACCGTGGTCCGCCGCAGGACGTTCAAGCCCGCCCTGGCGGAGCAGATCCTCGCGAAGCGGCTCCGCAAGGGAACGCTGACCCAGGACGTGGCCGACGCCGTGCACAAGCAGGTGGTGGACCCGAAAGCCCTTGAGGCCCTGCTCCCGGACGTCCACCACATGGCATCACCCGAGGGGGCACCGTTCGTCATCTTCCGGGAGGCACGACCGTGAGTCGTGAAGCCCGAGAGGAGCAGCCGGAAGGGGGCCCCGATGTTCCGGGTCTGGACTGACGACGCCCGCACCCGCTGCGAGGAGTTCAAGAACGTCTCGGACGCCATCGTCCGGGCCCTGCCCGATACGCTCCTGGTGACCCAGGACGTGGCACTGGGAGACCCGGTTACCATGCTGATCGAGGACCTTGCAGACCCGACCTCGACGATCGACGGCCAGCCCGTACCTCACTACATCAGGACCGCCGCCAGGACGGCCCTCAAGGAAAGGAGGAGTTTTGATCTACACGTCGGCCGCTGAGAAGGCCCTCAGCCTGCTGAAGGCGCCAACCGCCAGTGACCGTCAGACAGTTGCGGGGGTGTCGGACCTCGTCAACGGGTGCGACAGGTGCGTCGCCAAGGCTCTGCGCACACCCAGGGACATCAGCCGCACCATGCCGCTTGCGGCCCTGCTCGGCACCGCGTTCCACGCGCTGGCCGAGAGGAGGATCAAGCGCGACCCTAGCAGCCTCGCCACCGAGGTGAAGGTGACGGCCGGAACCGTTGGCGGCGTCGCCGTCAAGGGGACGGCAGACCTCGTCGATCTCGAGAACGGGGAGGTACTCGACTGGAAGGTCCTCTCCAAGCGCAAGATCAAGGCCTTCAGGACCGCGTACGCGGTCACAGAGGACGGGGCGTTCTTCGACGATGACTTCATCGGCGCCCAGTTGATGGCCTACTACCTACAGGTGCAGGTCTACGCCGCCGCAGTCAACGACAGGTGTCCGGACATGATCCATACGGCGTCGCTCCTGCTCGTCCCCCGTGACGCCACACGAGAGACGATCGACGACATCGTCCAGATCGAGTTCCCCTACGACCCGGAGGTCCGCAGCACCGTGATGGCCCGGGCCCAGGACCTGCTCGCCTACGAGGGGAACCCGGACGACCTGAGGTCGAGCCCGTACTGCTGGACGTGCAACAACAGCGTCCGCATCCCGGACAAGAAGAACGAAGAGAAGGAGGAGGAGTCATGGGGTTCGAGGACCTCTTGAGAAAGCGAGGGCTACGCGTCGGTCAGCCCACCGAGCTGACCACTACGTCGATGCTGATCTACGGCGAGAGCGGGGCTGGCAAGTCAACCCTTGCCGCCAGCGCTTCGAAGTGCGACGACCTGGCGCCTGTTCTGGTCGTTGACACTGAACGGCACACCATCGCCTACGGCGAGCACGCGGACAGCGAGCGGCTCGACATCGTGTCGGTCGACACGTGGCCCCAGCTGGTGGCGCTCGTGTCGAAGGTGATCCCCGAGGCCGTGCGACAGGGGGAGTTCCCCTACAAGACCGTGGTAGTCGACACCATGGACCGGCTCCAGGAGATCATCCTGAACGACGAGAAGGCCGCTCAGGCGGACGGGTCCAAGCCGCGGGACGGCTTCGCCGCCTGGAACCGGGTCTACGAGGACCTCACCCGGGTCCTGGAACGGCTCCAGCAGCTCGGCGTCAACGTGATCTTCCTCGCCCACGCCGACCGCACGGAGAACCAGATCAGTGGAGCTGAGCGCGTGTCGCCGAAGTTCTTCGGCCGCCAGTCCGTGTCCATGATCCCGCCGAAGTTCGACCTGGTCGGCTACCTGAAACGCGTCGGCGGCCAGGACGCCGACGACGACACCGATCCGCACCTGCGGGCGCTGGTGACGTCACACCCCGACGCAGAGACGAAAGCCCCCGTGTCGGGCTTCCCCCCGATCCTGATGGCCCCTACCATGGAGGTAATCAACCAGCAGCTCCGCGCTGCCGTCAAGACCAACAACACTGACACCGACACCAACAACACTGACACCGACACCAACAACTGAGGAGATCAACAATGTCCGCTTCCTTCTTCCCCGACCTATCCAATATGGAGGTCGCCCCTGAGCGCAACGCCTGGGAGCCGGTGCCCGCGGGCACCTACCAGGCAAAGGTGCGTTCCGCGGAGTACGGCGCGACCAGCGCCCGCTCCAAGAACCCCGGCGCGCCCATGCTCATCTGCGACTGGGAAATCGCCGACGGCGACCATCAGGGCAAGACCGTCCGAAACTGGACTGTCTTCACCTTCAAGAACCGCATCAACCCCGAGCTGGTCGCCCACCTCCGTGCAGCGGGCCTCTACCCCTCGACCAAGGCCGAGATCGTCAAGGCGCTCGGCGTCGACCGGGAGAAGACCTTCAACCTCCTGCTCACCAAGATCATCGGCTGCGAGGCCACGATCGAGGTGACGGAGCAGGAGGGGCGCATCCGCACCGACCTCGACGGAAACAACATCCCGAAGGTCGACCCCAGCACCGGCGAGATCGTGACCGACGAGAACGGTGACACCGTCTGGGAGCGCTGGCCGTCCCGCTCCAACGTGAACAAGGTGGCTTTCCCGAAGGAGAGGAAGCCCGCGAAGGGCGGCTTCACCATCTGACCGGGACCGGTCACTGACCACCAACGCCAGAGGCGCCCCGACCCGGACCGAACGGGGTCGGGGCGCCGCGTACAAAGAAGACTCAGGAGAAATGGAGCAATGGGGTTCTTTGAGGACGTGCTCCCCAAGAACGACGGGTTCGTCCCGATCATCAACTTCGACCTCTTCGGGCGGCTCACAAACTTCAGGTGGTTCGAGTGGCCCGCTGAGGCTGACACGATGTCGGAGTACGTGTCGGAGATCTGCGACGGGGACGTGTACTTCTCCCCGATGCTGTTCACGAAGCCCCCGACGCGCACGGCGTCGTCCCACGCCACGAAGCGGAACGTCATCGAGACCGCGGTCCTGTGGGCGGACGGTGACGGCATGGACCCCGACCTTCTGCGGTGTCGGCCGACGACATTCGTACGGTCCAGCCGCGAGCACTGGCAGGCGTACTGGCGTATCACGGACGCTGAGGCCTTCTCCGCGGCCGACATCGAGGAGCTGAACCACGGCCTGTACGAGGTCCACTCCGAGGACGGCATGGATCGCGGGTGGCACCTGGCGAAGCTGCTGCGGGTACCGTTCACGCTGAACACGAAACCCGACTACCCACGTCCGTGGGAGGTTGAGTTCGAGACGGACATGTCTAACGCCCTGTCGTACGCCGAGTACGCGGCCGAGTACGAGCCCGTAGGGGCCGTGACGGCAGGGATGCTGGGAGATCTCCCGGAGCCCCCCGAGTACGGGCAGGACCGTGTGTACGACATCCTCTCGGAGGTGTCGTCCACCACCGTGAACAACCTGTTCTCCGACATCCCCGCCCCCGGGGAGGACTGGTCCGGGACCTTGTACCACCTGCTGTGCCTGCTGTTCGAGGCCGGGGTCAGCCCGGTGGACGCCTACATCGTCGCCAACGAGGCGGGCTGCAACAAGTTCGCCCGTGACGGCCGGGAGGAGGACCTCTGGCCGCAGGTGCACCGTGACTTCGCCCGGTGGAAGCAGAACAATCCCGAGTACGCGGTGATCCACGAGACCGACATTGGTCCCGCGAAGGCCTCGACCGCGGAGCAGAAGAA
>CAMCQD010000237.1 GCA_945876925.1 uncultured Dermatophilus sp. | reverse complement strand
TCGTCTCCAGGGTGGCGTCGTCCAGCAGCCCGGCCCGGTGCAGTGCCCGGGCGTGCGCCCGCGACCCGGCCAGGTCGTACGGTGCCAGCCGCCAGTCGAACTGGGTCGACTTCGACAGCGCCGCCAGGGCGCTGGCCGGGCCCGAGGTGAACCGGCCCCCCCACAGGGCCAGCCGGCCCGCGTGCCGTTCCTGCTCGTTCTCGCTCACCTGGCAGCCCACTTCCTCTAATCGCGCTCTCCTGCGGGCCAGTACCGGCCCGGCGTCCAGCCCCAAGTGTGCCGCGCCCGCACCCCGCCGGGGCACCACAGGCCACCCGGTCAGGGCGCGTCGTCCAGATGGTGGCCCTCCGCCGCGCCCTGACCGGCCGGGGCCTCCCCCGAGGCCAGCGCCAGCATCCGGGTGACCAGCGCCGGGGACCGGGCGCTATCGGCCATGACCACCAGGACGGTGTCATCCCCGGCGACGGTGCCGATCGCCGAGCCGTCCCCGGCGACCATGGCGCGGTCGATCGCGGCGGCCAGGTAATTCGCCCCTCCCGGGAGCGTGCGCAGCACCACGATATTGCCCGAGCAGGAGGCCGTCACCAGCAGCTCAGCGGCCAGGCGGCGGACCCGCGCGTCGGCTTCCTCCCGGGAAGGCGCCCCGGCACCGCGCAGCCCCTCCCGGGGCGCCAGCGCGTACACCAGCTCGCGTCCGCGGCGCACCTTGACCGCCCCGAGTTCGAGCAGGTCACGCGAAAGAGTCGCCTGGGTCACCGAATAGCCCCCAGCTGCAAGCAAATCGGCCAGTTCCGCCTGGGAGCGGACCGCCGTGGTCTCCAGTAACTGCTCAATATGCGCCAGGCGGGCGTTGCGGGACTGGGCGGCATTCATCTCATGCGCCCACCATCGCCGGCCAGGCCGCGAGCAGCTCGCCGATCTCCTCCCGGGAAACCAGCAGCGACGGCGCCAGCCGGATGGTGTCCGGGCGCGGCGGGTTGACGATCACCCCGGCCTCCAGCCCGGCCGCGGCGACCTGGGCGGCGTTGAGCCCCTCCGCGAGCTGGACCCCGGTCAGCAGCCCGGCGCGGCGCACGCCGGCCACCCCCGGCGCCGCCCGCAGCTTTGACTCCAGGTAGGCGCCGGTGACCTCGACGTTCTCCAGCACCCCGGGCGCGCCCAGGACATCGAGCACGGCATGCGCCGCCGCGCAGGCCAGCGGGTTACCGCCGAAGGTGGAACCGTGCTGCCCGGCCGCGAGCAGGCCGCTGACCTCCGGGCCGAAAGTGACCAGGGCGCCGATCGGGAAACCCCCGCCGAGCCCCTTGGCCAGGGTCATCGCGTCAGGCATGATCCCGGCCTGCTGGAAGGCGAACCAGGTACCCGTCCGGCCCACGCCGGTCTGGATCTCATCGGCGATGAGCAGCGCGCCGTGCTCGCGAGTCAGCTCCCGGGCCAGCCGCAGATAGCTCGCGCTCAGCGGGAACACGCCCCGCTCGCCCTGCACCGGCTCGACGACGAAGGCACCGACCTCATCGCCATGCTCGGCGAACACCGCCCGCAGCTCGTCCTCATCCCCCGGCTCGACCCGGGCCGTGACCCCGGGCACCAGCGGCTCGAACGGCTCCCGGTAGGCCTGCCGGGCAGTCAGCGTCAGCGCCCCCAGGGTGCGCCCGTGAAAAGCGTGCTCCAGGGTGACGAAGCCAGGCCGGCCGGTACGCCGGGCCAGTTTCATGGCGGCCTCGATGGCCTCGGTGCCGGAGTTGCACAAGAACACCGCCGACCCCCCCGGCGCCCCGGCCAGGGCGAGGATGCGCTCAGCCAGGCTCACCTGCTGGGGCGTGGTGAAGAAATTCGACACGTGGATGAGCCGCGCCGCCTGATCCGCCACCGCCGCGGCGACCCGCGGATGGGCGTGACCGACGCAGTTCACCGCGACCCCGCCGAGGAAATCCAGGTAGCGCCTGCCATCGGCGTCGTAGACGTAACTGCCCTCGCCGCGTTCGAGCACCAGCGCGGGAACGCCGAACACGCCAAGGTAGGCGTGCTGGTACCGGGTGAGCAGGTGCTGGCTGTCCGTCATCGTGCGTCCTCGCTCGCGTGCTGGCGATCAATAGGTTCCTGACCGGGCAGGATCGTCGTACCGGTCCCCTCCTCGGTGAACATGCCCAGCAGCAGGCAATGCTCCTGGCGCCCGTCGGCCACCCGCGCCTCGGGCACCCCGCCGCGCAGCGCCCGCACGCACGCCTCCAGCTTGGGCACCATGCCCGACTCCACCCGGGTGAGCAGTTCCTCCGCTTCTTCCACCCGCATCCGGGTCAGCAGCGAATCCGGGTCGGGCCAGTTGCCGTACACCCCGGCCACATCGGTGAGGACGGTGAAGCTGCTCGCCCCCAGGGCGACCGCCAACGCGGCCGCGGCAGTGTCAGCGTTCACGTTGAGCACGTCGCCGGGGGAATCCAGGTCCGGAGCGACCGTGGACACCACCGGCACCTGGCCGGCCTGGAGGATGGCGTGCACCGGAGCCGGGTTCACCTCGGCGACATCGCCGACCAGGCCCAGATCGACCGGTTCCCCGTCGATCACCGCGCCGCGGCGGCGGGCACCGAACAACCGGGCATCCTCCCCGGAGAGCCCGACCGCGAGCGGGCCGTGCAGATTAAGCAGGCCGACGAGCTCACGGCCCACCTGCCCGGTGAGCACCATGCGGACGATCTGCATCGCCTCGGGAGTGGTGACCCGCAGACCCGCCTTGAACTCGCTGGCGATGCCGGCCCGCGTGAGCATGGCACCGATCTGCGGGCCGCCGCCGTGCACGACCACCGGGTGCAGGCCGGCGTAGCGCAAGACGGCGATATCCGCGGCGAAAGCGCGCTTGAGCGCATCATCGACCATGGCGTTGCCGCCGTACTTGATGACGACGACGGCACCCCGCATGCGCTCCAGCCAGGGCAGGGCAGCGGTCAGGGCGAGCGCCGCGGCGCGGGCCTGCTCAGAGGTGAAAGTAGGCGAAGTATCTGCGGTGCTCATGTGGTATAGGCCGAGTTCTCGTGGACGTAGTCGTGGGTGAGGTCGTTAGTCCAGATAGTGGCCGATTCGGCACCGGCATGCAGGTCAATCCGCACGTGAACCTCGCGGGCGGACATGTCGACCAGGTCACGGTCATCACCGACGCCGCTAGCCCGGCACACCTGGACGCCGTTCATGAACACGTCGAGCGCTGCCGGGTCGAACCGGGCCGACGTGACGCCGACCTCCGAGACGACCCGGCCCCAGTTGGGGTCATTGCCGAACACCGCGCACTTGAACAAGTTGCTGCGGGCCACGGCGCGGGCCACCTCCAGGGCGTCGGCGACGCTGGCAGCCCCGGTCACCTCGACCGCGATGTCGTGCGAGGCACCCTCGGCGTCAGCGATCAGCCCCCGGGCCAGATCGGCGCACACCTGCGTCAGCGCCGCGCCGAACTGCTCCGCCGGGACGCAGGCCCCCGACGCCCCCGAAGCCAGCAGCAGCACGGTGTCATTGGTGGACATGCACCCGTCGGAATCAACCCGGTCGAACGTGAGCCCGACCGCCCGGCGCAGCGACTCATCCAGCACGCCGTCCGGCAGCACGGCATCGGTGGTGATCACGGCGAGCATCGTGGCCAGCCCCGGCGCGAGCATCCCCGCGCCCTTGGCCATGCCGCCCACGGCCCAGCCGTCACCGCGGAACTCGGCCTGCTTGGGCACCGTATCGGTCGTCATGATGGCCTCGGCCGCGTCCCGGCCGCCGCGATCCGACAACTGCGCGACCGCGTTGTCAACGCCGGTGAGCAGCTTGCCCATCGGCAGCCGCTCACCGATCAGGCCGGTCGAGCAGACCACGACCTGCCCGGGCCC
This sequence comes from uncultured Dermatophilus sp., assembly GCA_945876925.1. GTDB lineage: Bacteria > Actinomycetota > Actinomycetes > Actinomycetales > Dermatophilaceae > Dermatophilus. The sequence goes on along the minus strand of CAMCQD010000237.1, from coordinate 467 downwards.
GGCCCCCAGCAGCGCGGCGGCGTGCTCGGCGGTGGCCCGGCTGTCGGCCAGGCCCGGCTCGCCGGTGCACGCATTCGCCCCGCCGGAGTTGAGCACGACCGCGCGGGCAGAACCACCCGCGACCACCTGGCGGCTCCAGATAACCGGGGCGGCCTGGACGCGATTACGGGTGAAAACGCCGGCCACCCCCTGGTGCGGCCCGTCGTTGACCACCACGGCCACATCGCGCAGCCCGCTGGCCTTCAGCCCCGCGGTGACCCCCGCGGCACGGAATCCGGTTGCGGCGGTAACGCTCACGGCGCCACCCCCACCTGCGGAAGACCGGTGGCCTCCGCCAGCCCGAACGCCAGGTTGGCGCACTGCACCGCGGCCCCGGCCGTGCCCTTGGTGAGGTTGTCGACCGCGGACACCACGATCACCCGGCCCGCCGCCTCATCCGTGGTGACCTGCAGGTGCACGCAGTTACT
>CAMCQD010000236.1 GCA_945876925.1 uncultured Dermatophilus sp. | reverse complement strand
GTCCCACCCCCTCGAGGTCGTTCCCGTCCGCCTCCCGGACGACGAGGTTCACCTCGCGCTCGCCTGCGGGGGCAGGCCCGCCCGGGCCGCCCCGCTCGCCGCCGGCGCCGGGCTTACCGGCACCGCCGTCCTCGCTCACAGCCGGCTCACCGCCACCCGGATCGGGAGCCCATCGCCCACGGTGGCGCTCAGCGAGCCCTCGGCGGGCAGGGCCTCCAGATCGGGCGCGAACCCGAACTGGGCAGCCAGCGTCTCGGTCGTGATGAGGCCGCGATGGGCCAGGACCGCGTCCCACATGGGCAGGTCGCCGGTGACGGTGAGGCTGATCCGGTCGCTGACGTCCAGGCTGGCCTGCTTGCGGGCCTGCTGCACCACGCGCACGATGTCCCGGGCGATGCCCTCGGATTCCAGCTCGGGCGTGACCTTCGTGTCGAGGACGACGAATCCGCCGCCGCTGAGCATGGCCGAGGCGTTGCCGCTGCCAGCCTGCTCGTCCACCACGGTCTCCAGGGTGTATTCGCCCTCGGTGAGGGGCACCCCGGCGCAGACCAGCTCGCCCCCGGCGGACACCGACCAGTCGCCGCGCTTGCTGCCGGCGATGACCTGCTGCACCTGCTTGCCGAGCCGGGGGCCGGCCGCGCGCGCGTTGACGGTGAGCCGCTGGGTGATCCCGAAGTCGGCCGCGGACGCCTCCGCCGCGCTGAGCAGGCGGACCGTCTTGACGTTGACCTCGTCGGCGATGAGGCCGGTGAACGGCTCCAGCCCGGCGGGGTCGCCGGTGACCACGGTGAGCTGCGCCAGCGGCAGCCGCACCCGCAGCCCCCTGGCTTTGCGCAGGCTGGAGGCGGCCGAGCACACCTCCCGGACCCGGTCCATCGCCGCGACCAGGGCGTCGTCGGCGGGCAGGTCAGTCGCGTCCGGCCAGTCGGTCAGATGCACCGAGCGCCCGCCGGTGAGCCCGCGCCAGATCTCCTCGGTAGCCATGGGCAGCAGCGGGGCGGCGAGCCGGCACAGCACCTCCAGGGTGGTGTACAGCGTGTCGAATGCCTCCCGGGCTACCTGCGGCTGCGCGCCGCTGGTGTCCCAGAAGCGGTTCCGGCTGCGGCGCACGTACCAGTTGGTGAGCACGTCGAGGAAGTCCCGTACGCTGTCGCACGCCCCGGCGATGTCGTAGGCGTCCAGCTGCCCGGTGACCTGCGCGACCAGGTCGTGCAGCTTGGCCAGCAGGTACCGGTCGAGCACATGCTCCGAGGCGGCCGACCAGCGGGCGTCGTACCCGGCCGTGCCGTCCGCCTCGCGGAAGGCGTTGGCGTACAGCGTGAAGAAGTACCACGTGCTCCACAGCGGCAGCAGCGCGGCCCGGACTCCCTCGCGGATGCCCTGCTCGGTGACGATGAGGTTGCCGCCGCGCAGGATCGGGCTGCTCATGAGGAACCAGCGCATCGCGTCGGCCCCGTCCCGGCGGAACACCTCGGTGACGTCGGGGTAGTTCCGCAGCGACTTGCTCATCTTGGCGCCGTCGTTGCCCAGCACGATGCCGTGCGCCACGCACGTGGTGAACGCCGGCCGGCCGAACAGCGCGGTGGACAGGATGTGCATGGTGTAGAACCAGCCCCGGGTCTGACCGATGTACTCGACGATGAAATCGCCGGGGAAGTGGTTCTCGAACCAGTCGCTGTTCTCGAACGGGTAGTGCACCTGCGCGAATGACATCGACCCCGAATCGAACCAGCAGTCCAGCACCTCCGGGACGCGCCGCATGGTCGAGCGGCCGGAGGGGTCGTCCGGGTTCGGGCGGGTCAGCTCGTCCACGAACGGCCGGTGCAGGTCGACCTCGCCGTCGCCGTTGCGCGGCAGCCGCCCGAAGTCCGCCTCGATCTGCTCGAACGAGCCGTACACGTCGACCCGCGGGTAGGCCGGGTCGTCCGAGACCCACACCGGGATCGGCGTGCCCCAGAACCGGTTCCGCGAGATCGACCAGTCCCGGGCGTTTTCCAGCCACTTGCCGAACTGGCCGTGCTTGACGTGCTCAGGCACCCAGCAGATGTCCTCGTTCACCTCGGCCATCCGGTCACGGAACTTCGTCACCTCGACGAACCAGCTGCTCACCGCCTTGTAGATGAGCGGCTTACGGCACCGCCAGCAGTGCGGGTAGGAGTGCACGTAGCTCTCCTCGCGCACCAGCCGGCCGCGCTCGCGCAGGGCGGTGATGATCGGCCGGTTCGCCTCGAACACCTGCAGGCCCTCGAAATCGGGCACCACGGAGGTGAACCGGGCCCGGTCATCGACGGTGAGCAGGGTCGGGATGCCCACGGCGCTCGTGGCCAGCTGGTCGACCTCGCCGTAGGCGGGGGCCATGTGCACCACGCCGGTGCCGTCCTCGGTGGTGACGTCGTCGGAGGCGATCACCTGGAAGGCCTGCTGGGTGCCCCACCGCCCGGTGTCGGCGAAGTAGCCGAACAGCGGCTCGTACCGCTGCCCGACGAGCTCGGCGCCGGTGAACTCGGCCTCGATCCGGTCGGCGACGGCGGCCGGGTCATTGCCCTTGCCGACGAGTTCCCGGGCGTAGTGGGCCAGCCGGGCCCTGGCGACGATGTACCGCTCGCCGTCGCTGGCGCGCACGGCGACGTAGTCGATGCCGGGCCCGACCGCCATCGCCAGGTTGGCGGGCAGGGTCCACGGCGTGGTGGTCCACGCGGCGAGCCGGTCGCCGCTGGCTAGCTGAACCCAGACCGTCACCGACGGGTCCTGGCGCTGCTGGTACACCTCGTCGTCCATCCGCAGCTCGTGGTTGGACAGCGGGGTCTCGTCGTTCCAGCAGTAGGGCAGCACCTTGTAGCCCTCATAGACGAGCCCGGCATCGTACAGCGACTTGAACGCCCAGATCACCGACTCCATGTAGTCGGGGTTGAGGGTCTTGTAGTCGTTGCCGAAGTCGACCCAGCGGGCCTGGCGGGTGACGTAGTCCTGCCACTCGGAGGTGTAGCGCAGCACGGACGAGCGGCATTCGGCGTTGAACGCCTCGATGCCCATGTCGGTGATCTCCTTCTTGGTGGAGATCCCGAGCAGCCGCTGCGCTTCGAGTTCGGCGGGCAGGCCGTGGGTGTCCCAGCCGAACCGGCGCTCGACGTGACGCCCGCGCATGGTCTGGTAGCGGGGCACGACGTCCTTGACGTAACCGGTGAGGAGGTGGCCGTAGTGCGGCAGGCCGTTGGCGAACGGCGGGCCGTCGTAGAAGACGAACTCATTGCTGCCGTGCTCCCCGGCCGGACGCTGGGCGATCGAGGCGGCGAAGGTGTCGTCGGCTGCCCAGTAGGCGAGGACATCGGCCTCGATCTGCGGCAGGTCGGGAGCCGAGGGGACTCCGAACGCCGCGCCGGCGCCGGATCGGGCCTTGGGGTAGCTCATCTGATGTTGCCTTCTCGTGTCGTGCGATGACTGAACGGACAGCTCCGGCTCTTCACGGCTCGATGCACGGTGGCAGGCAACCACCCCGGGTGGCACCTGGGCGGTGTCCCGGAGCGGCGCGCCACCCGGTCAGGCCGGCGAAACCGCACGAGGACGACGCTCCGGTTAACCTGCCGGGGCACCGCGGTACCACCTCGCTTGCCCGCTCAGGGTGCGCGGGGCACCCGGCGGACCGCTCATGCTGGGCGATGACGGGCCCACCCGCCCGGTTCTAGTGAGTGCCGCCGCAACGCCCGCTGGGATGAGCACGCGCAGGACGGAACCGTTCTTCCGGAGGCTCGCCGGTGATAGCCGGGTCAGCGCCTGTGATTGGCAAGTCTACAACCGTTCGCCCCCGGTCCCTGTTCCCCGATTCGCCAGCCGGACACCCCCGGCCCGGGCAGCATGCCCCGGTCTTTCGCCTCCTGCGCGCCCCGGGGACCGGGCACCCCCGCCCCGCGCCGGGACGGGCGGGCCTGGGCGCCCGGCGGTTCCCGGCACGCCGCTCCCCCGCTTCCTGCGCCGGACCGGGGTGCCGGCGGGCAGGCGCCGCGGTCCCGCAGCCGCAGCCAGTTTCCCGCTGCCGGAGGAGAATGCGCGCTCGCGATCAGGGGAGCCCGAACCCGTTATCAGGGGCATCCCTGAAGCAGCTCCGCTACCGCCCCGGGTAGCATAAATAAACAAAAAATCCGGATAATTCCCCACCCGTGGTGCTTTCAACAATGACGAGCGAAACTAAGACAACTTCCCCCGGAGCCAGTGACGAACCGGCAGAAGTCCCGGCGGCGCCCCCGGGGCGCCCGGCGCGGCGTTTTCCCCGCGATACCGGTGCCAGCCTGCTATTTGCCGGCCTCCTCGCATCCGCGATCATCGTGCCCGGGATCCT
>CAMCQD010000235.1 GCA_945876925.1 uncultured Dermatophilus sp. | reverse complement strand
GTCCTGAGCGACATCCCCGGGCAGCTGCTCATCGGGGGCCGCTGGCGGGACGCCGCGGGAGGCCGGACGCTGCCCGTGGAGGACCCCGCCACCGGCGAGATCCTCGCCCGGGTGGCTTCGGCCTCCCCCCAGGACGCGCTGGCCGCCCTGGACGCCGCTAGCCGGGCGCAGGAGTCGTGGGCCCAGGTGGCCCCGCGCGAACGCGCCGAGATCCTGCGCGCCGGGTACGAGGCGATCATCGCCCGGGCCGGGGACTTCGCCGCCTGCATGACCTTCGAGATGGGCAAGCCGCTGGCCGAGGCCCGCGCCGAGGTCGCCTACGGCGCGGAGTTCTTCCGCTGGTTCTCCGAGGAGGCCTGCCGCATCCGCGGGAGCTGGGCCACCTCACCGGACGGGCAGTACCGGCTGCTCACCATGAAACAGCCCGTCGGCCCGGTCCTCATGATCCTGCCGTGGAACTTCCCGCTGGCCATGGGCACCCGCAAGATAGGCCCGGCCATCGCGGCCGGGTGCACCATGGTCGTCAAGCCGGCCCAGCAGACCCCGCTGACCACGCTGCTGCTGGCGCAGGTGCTCCAGGAGGCCGGGCTGCCCGACGGCGTCCTGAACGTCATCACCACGCACGCCACCGCCGCCACGATGGCCCCGGTGATCGCCGACCGGCGGCTGCGCAAGCTCACCTTCACCGGTTCCACCGGGACCGGCGTGCAGCTGCTCGGGCAATCCGCCCAGCAGGTGCTGCGGGTGTCAATGGAACTGGGCGGGAACGCCCCGTTCCTAGTGTTCGGCGACGCCAGCCTGGACGCCGCCGTCACCGGGGCCATGCAGGCCAAGATGCGCAACACCGGCGAGGCCTGCACCGCCGCCAACCGGTTCTACGTTCACGAGAGCGTGGCCGCCGGATTCACCGAGCGGATCACCGCCGCCATGAGCGCCCTGCGGCTGGGGCACGGCGCCGCCGCCGGGGTGGACGTGGGGCCGCTCATCGACGCCCGGGCCTGCGACTCGGTGGACGCGCTGGTCCGCGACGCCCTCGACCGGGGCGCCACGCTGCACACCGGCGGGCACGCCCTGGACGGGCCCGGGCACTTCTACGCGCCCACGGTGCTCTCCGGGGTGCAGCCCGGGTCGCGGATCAGCTCCGAGGAGATCTTCGGGCCGGTGGTGGCGCTGAGCACGTTCACCAGCACCGGGGAGGTGCTGGCCCGGGCCAATGACACCGACTACGGGCTGGCCGCATACGTCTACACGAACGACCTGAGCCGGGCGGTGCGGGTGAGCGAACGGCTCAGCTACGGCATGGTCGCCGTCAACCGGGGAATGGTCTCCGACCCCGCGGCGCCCTTCGGCGGCATGAAGCACTCCGGGCTGGGCCGCGAAGGCGGCCGGGAAGGCATCGAGGAGTACCTGGAGACCAAGTACATCGGGCTGGGCGTGTAGCCACCTCAGCTGGCCGGCGAGCCGGGCCTGGCCGGTCCGGGCCCGGCGGCGTCCCCGGGCTCATCGGCGGCCGGCTGCGCGGCCACGGCCGCTGAACCGGCCGGGCTGGTCCCGGAGGCTCCGCTGGCCTGGCCAGCCGGCGTGTCCTCCTCCGCCGGGCCGGACTGGCCGGTGATCCGGCGGTGACGGCGGCCGAGGTACCACCACCAGCCGGCGCCGAAGGCGAACACCACGATCGAGGTCCACACGTTGAGCCGCAGCCCGAGCACGATGCTCGCCGCGTCGATGCGCAGCATCTCGATCCACACCCGCCCCAGCGTGTACCCCATGAGGTACAGGGCGAAGAGCTGCCCGGGGGCCGTCCGGAACCGGCGCTGCACGAGCACGATCACGGCGGACAGGACCAGGCACCACAGCGCCTCGTACAAGAAGGCCGGGTGGAAGATGCCCAGGACGATCGGCTCACCGTCAGCGCCGGTCACCGCGCGCCCGGCGCGCATGTTCCAGAAGTGGATGGTCAGGCCCCAGGGCAGGTCGGTCGGCGCACCGTAGAGCTCATTGTTGAACCAGTTGCCCAGCCGCCCGATCGCCTGAGCCACCGGGAGCGCCGGGGCCACGGCATCGGCCAGGGTGAGCAGCGGGACGCCGGTCAGGCGGCAGCCGATCCAGGCACCCGCCGCGCCCAGGGCGACCGCGCCCCAGATACCCAGCCCGCCTTCCCAGATCCGCAGCGCGGCCCACGGATCCCCGCCCGGGCCGAAGTACGCCTGCGGGGAGGAGATGACGTGGTAGAGGCGGCCCCCGATGATCCCGAAGGGGACCGCCCACATGGAGATGTCGAGGATCGCATCCCGGTCCTGGCCGCGGGCGGCCAGCCGGCGGCCGGTCCACCACATGGCGACGACAATGCCTGCCAGGATGCATAGTGCGTACGCCCGGACCGGGATCGGACCGATGAACCAGACGGCCTGCACTGGACTGGGAATCGAACTCACCACAGCACCTAGCGTGACGTGCGCGCACAGCGATGACAACTCTCACGCGCCGGAGGAACCGGCCAGCCACGCCCGCAACGGCTCCCCGGGCAGGCCGGCGCGCCGCCTCCGGGCCCGCTTGCCAGCCCGGAGGGCATTGCCACCTGCCGCGCATCCTGCGGCCCGGGGCGCGGGATGGGCGGCAGGCCCGCACGACGGGGGCGAACAGGCTTGCTACACTGACCAGGGTAAGAAAACGTCCATCTGAAGCGGGTCACCAGCGCCTGCGCGGGTAAGCGGAATCTCATGGCGTTCCCGTCGTCCGCGTGCACTCAGGTGAAAACCAGTAGCCCCCTGAAGCGAGTCCTCCGGAACGGTCACGCCAGTTCACTTTCAGCCTCACCCGGCAGTAGTGAATCGCACCGCCATTCATTTCCTGGCAGCCGTCAGGGAATGAATATCAGGCGATGGCCGCCAGCAGGGTAAGCCCGGGACTCCCCCGGAACCGCGCCCGCCCGGCCCGGCATCCTCCTTCTTCCGGAGACGCCCTGGTGACCATTCCCGCACACATGCCCCGCAGGAATTGGAGCGTACATGACAGGCCCGGCAAGAGAAGCCCTCCGCAAAGAACTGGACCGCGACGAGGCTCGCAAGAAGCGGCGCCGGACCGCCGGCACGCTCGGGATCGTCACGCTCGTCCTCGCGCTGGTCATCGCCAGCTTCTGGGCAATCGGCTCCTCACGGCGCTCAGGTAGCGGGGACGCTGATGCCGGCGCCAGCTCGGCGCACCTGGCCGGCGCGCTCACTAGCATACCGGCTTCCACATTCGATGCCATTGGCGCCGGCGATGCCAAGACCCCCCCGCAGGCGATCCCCCAGTCCACCCCGGCGAACTCCCCCCGGGTGCTGTACATCGGCGCGGAATACTGCCCCTTCTGCGCGATCGAGCGGCTTCCGCTAACCGCGGCATTGGCGCGCTTCGGATCCTTCCAGGGGCTGACCGATTCATTGTCCAGCCCGAACGAGGGGCAGCTGTCGAACATCCCGTCAGTCAGCTTCAAGAACTTCCAGTACAAGAGTGACCACCTCACCTTCTCGGCCGTCGAGACGGCCGACCGGATGGGGAACAAGCTCGCCACGGTCCCCCCGGACGACGAGAAGATCTTCCGCACCCACGCCCCCGAGGGCGGGATTCCGTTCGTGTACTACGGGACGGCATTCTCCAACGGAGCCACGTATGACGGCAGGAACCTGGCGGGGCGGGACGCGGCCGAGCTGGCCACCGCGCTGCGGGACCCGAACTCGAGCGAGACCAGGCAAGTCGTCGGCGCCGCCAACGTGCTCACCGCCCAGATCTGCAAGGAAACGAAGAACCAGCCTGCTGCCGTCTGCAACTCGGCTGGAGTGACGGCGGCCAGGGCCCTGCTGAAATGACCCTCAGCAGGATCTCCGGACTGCTTCTCGCCATCGGGCTGGGCGTATCCATATACCTCACGTGGCAGCACTTCACCGAGAACGCGTCCCTGATCTGCGCCGAATCTGAGGTCATGAACTGCGCCTCGGTGACCACGAGCACGTACTCGCGGCTCTTCGGGATTCCCGTGGCAATCCTGGGACTGGGCTACTACGCCGCCTCATGCGTGCTGTGGCAGGTAGCAGCGCACCATTCACCAGCCGCGAAGAAGCTCGAACTACCCTGGTACGGACTCGGCCTGGTGTTCGTCCTCTACCTCATCTGGGCCGAGCTAGTCCCCCTGGGTCAGATCTGCGCCTGGTGCACAGTGGTGCACATCACTACCATCGGGCTCTTCCTCATCGCCCTTACCGAGCGGATCAACCGATAACCGCCTGGTAGTGCGGGGGCTATAGCCGCCCGGCAGCTATCGCCCCCGCGCCACGTCAGGCAGAAGCGCCTTCAC
>CAMCQD010000234.1 GCA_945876925.1 uncultured Dermatophilus sp. | reverse complement strand
CTCGAGCTGTGCGCCAACACGGTCATGGAGATCGGCTTCCTCGATCTCGAGATCGTGCTGCACGTGCTGGAGGCGGTCACCGGCCTGCGCATGAACCACGCCTACATCCGTCCCGGCGGGGTAGCCCAGGACCTGCCGGAGGACTGGGAGGCGCTGATCGCCGGGGCGCTGCCGCGCATCCGCCGCGGCGTGCGCGAGCTGGAGGCGCTCACCCTGGAGAACCCGATCCTCAAGGGCCGGTACCAGAACGTCGGCATCCTCGACCTGACCGGCTGCATGGCCCTGGGCGTCACCGGGCCGATCCTGCGTTCCACCGGGTTCCCGCACGACCTGCGCAAGGCCACGCCGTACTGCGGGTACGAGGACTACGACTTCGACGTGTGCGTCTGGGACAGCAGCGATGCCTACGGCCGGCTGCGGGTGCGGTTCAACGAGATCAAGGAATCGCTGCGGATCATCGAGCAGTGCGCCGCCAAGCTGCGGGCCACGCAGGGCCAGCCGGTCATGGTGGCCGACAAGAAGATCGCCTGGCCGGCCCAGCTCGCCGTGAACGCCGATGGCCAGGGCAACAGCCTGGAGCACATCCGCGAGATCATGGGCGAGTCGATGGAGTCCTTGATCCACCACTTCAAGATCGTCACCGAGGGATTCCGGGTCCCGCCGGGGCAGGTATACGTGCCGGTCGAATCACCCAAGGGGGAGCTGGGCGCGATGCTCGTCTCCGACGGCGGCACCCGGCCCTACCGCGCGCACTTCCGTGATCCGGCGTTTCACAACCTGCAAGCTGCGGCCGTCATGATCGAGGGCGGTTACGTGGCGGACGTGGTCGTCGCACTCGCCTCGATCGACCCGGTGCTCGGAGGGGTGGATCGCTGACATGGCCGATTTCTCGCAGCCCAACTACGGCACCCAGCCCGCGCACGACGCCGGGGACTACCCCGCCGATGTGCTCGCGGGGCTGGAAGCCGACGCCGCGCAGGTCGTGGCACGGTATCCGCAGAAGCGCTCGGCCCTCATGCCGCTGCTGCACCTGGTGCAGAGCGTGGACGGGTACGTCACGCCGCGCGGCATCCGCTTCATCGCCCGCACCGCCGGCATCACCGAGGCTGAGGTTTCCGCGGTGGCGACGTTCTACTCGCAGTACAAGCGTCACCCCAACGGTGACTACACGATCGGCGTGTGCACCAACACGCTGTGCGCCCTCATGGGCGGGGACGAGGTCTTCCGCGCGCTGTCGGAGCACCTGGGCATCGGCCACGACGAGACCACCGAGGACGGCAAGATCACCCTGGAGCGGGTCGAGTGCAACGCCGGATGCGATTACGCCCCGGTCGTCATGGCCAACTGGGAGTTCTTCGACAACCAGACGCCCGCCTCGGCGGTCGATTTCGTCAGCAGGCTACGCGCCGGGGAAGACGTGCGGCCCACCCGCGGCCCGGACAAGGTGTGCACGTTCAAGGAGATCTCGCGGGTGCTCGCCGGGTTCCCCGACGGCCGGGCCAGCGAGGGCCCCGGAGCCGGCGAGCCCACCCTGCGCGGCCTGCGGTACGCCCGGGACCGCGGCTGGACCGAGCAGTCCCCACTGGCCGCCGAGGAGGAATGATGGGCATTCTCAACCCCGTCCTGTCGCGGTACTGGGACGTGCCCCAGTCCTGGACGCTGGAGAACTACGAGAAGCGCGACGGCTACCAGGCGGCCCGCAAGGCCCTGGGCACCCCGGCGGCCGAGCTGATCGACGCCGCCAAGCACTCGGGCCTGCGCGGCCGCGGCGGTGCGGGCTTCCCCACCGGCATGAAGTGGGGCTTCCTGCCCCCCGATGACGGCAAGCCTCGCTACCTGGTGGTCAACGCCGACGAATCCGAGCCGGGCACGTGCAAGGACGTGCCGCTGATGATGGCCACGCCCCACTACCTCATCGAGGGCATGATCATCACCTCGTACGCGATCAACTGCCACCACGCGTTCATCTACCTGCGCGGTGAAGTGGTGCACGTGTACCGGCGGCTCATGCAGGCAGTGCAGGAGGCGTATTCCGCCGGGTACCTGGGCAGCGGCATCTTCGGCACCGGGTTCGACCTGGACATCACCGTCCACGCCGGCGCGGGCGCTTACATCTGCGGCGAGGAGACCGCGCTGCTGTCCTCGCTGGAGGGACGGCGCGGGCAGCCGCGGCTCAAGCCCCCGTTCCCCGCGGTGGCCGGCCTGTACGCGCGGCCCACCGTGGTCAACAACGTGGAGACGATCTCGCAGGTCGCGCCGATCTTCCTGCACGGGCCGGACTGGTTCGCCTCGATGGGCACCGAGCGCAGCAAGGGCGTGGGCTTCTTCTCGCTGTCCGGGCACGTGGCCCGGCCGGGCCAGTACGAGGCCCCCTACGGCATCACCATGCGCGAGCTGCTCGACATCGCCGGCGGCATCCGCGCGGGCCACGAGCTGAAATTCTGGACCCCGGGCGGGTCGTCCACCCCGATCTTCACCGCCGAGCACCTCGACGTCCCGCTGGACTACGAGGGCGTCGCAGGCGCCGGGTCGATGCTGGGCACCCGCGCGCTGCAGGTGTTCGACGAGACCGTCTCGGTGGTCAAGGCGGTCGCCCGCTGGATCGACTTCTACGCCCACGAGTCCTGCGGCAAATGCACCCCCTGCCGTGAGGGCACGTACTGGCTCAGGCAGGTGCTCACCCGGCTGGTGCACGGCCAGGGCCAGCCCGGCGACGTCGACAAGCTGCTCGACATCGCCGGCCAGATCGCCGGGCGCTCGTTCTGCGCCCTCGGCGACGCCGCCTCGACTCCGGTCTCCTCGGCGATCAAGCACTTCCGGAGCGAGTTCGAGCAGGCGCTCACCACACCGGTCGACGTCTCCTTCCCGCCGGAGCGCTCCGTACTGTTCGCGAAGGAGGGCGTGTCCTCATGACGGCTCAGCGCACCCCCGAGAACGACATGGTCACCTTGACCATCGACGGTGCCGAGGTGAGCGTGCCCAGGGGGTCGCTCATCATCCGCGCCGCCGAGCAGGCGGGCATCGAGATCCCCCGCTTCTGCGACCATCCGCTGCTGGACCCGGCCGGTGCCTGCCGTCAGTGCCTCGTCGATGTGGCCGCGCCCGGTCCGGACGGGTCGCTGCGCCCCTTCCCCAAGCCCCAGGCCGCCTGCACCATGACGGTCAGCCAGGGCATGGAGGTGCACACCGCGACGACCTCGCCGGTCGTCAAGCGGGCCCAGGAAGGGGTGATGGAGTTCCTCCTCATCAATCACCCGCTGGACTGCCCGGTGTGCGACAAGGGCGGCGAATGCCCGCTGCAGAACCAGGCCATGTCCACCGGGCGCCCGGTGTCGCGGTTCACCGACGTCAAGCGGACCTACCGCAAGCCGGTGCAGCTGTCCGCCCAGATCCTGCTGGACCGGGAGCGCTGCGTGCTGTGCCAGCGGTGCACCCGGTTCGCTGAGCAGATCGCCGGGGACCCGTACATCGCGCTGGTCGAGCGCGGGGCCCAGCAGCAGATCGGCATCTTCCAGGGTGAGAGCTTCGATTCGTACTTCTCCGGCAACACCGTGCAGATCTGCCCGGTGGGGGCGCTGACCAGCGCCACCTACCGGTTCCGCTCGCGGCCGTTCGACCTGGTGTCCACGCCCGGCACGTGCGAGCACTGCGCCGGCGGGTGCGCCCAGCGCACCGATCACCGCCGCGGTGTCGTGCTGCGCCGCCTGGCCGCCAGCGACCCCGAGGTTAACGAGGAATGGAACTGCGACAAGGGCAGGTTCGCGTTCCGGTACGCCACCGCCCCGGACCGGCTGGAGTACCCGCTGATCCGCGAGCCCGACGGCACCATGCGCCCGGCCTCCTGGCCGGAGGCGCTGGCGGTGGCCGCCGACGGGCTGGCGGAGGCGCGTGACAACGGCGGCATCGGAGTGCTGCCCGGCGGCCGCCTCACCCGCGAGGACGCCTACGCCTACGCCAAGTTCGCCCGGGTCGCCTGCGGCACCAACGACATCGACTTCCGCGCCCGGCCCGGCAGCGACGAGGAAGCGGCCTTCCTGGGCGCGCGGGTCGCCGGGACCGGTCCCGGCCGCGGCGGCATCACGTACGCCGACCTGGAGCAGGCCAGCGCCGTGCTGCTGGCCGGCCTGGAACCCGAGGACGAAGCCGGCGCGGTGTTCCTGCGGCTGCGCAAGGCGTGGCGTAAGCGCGGCCTGCGGGTGTTCTCCATCGCCCCGTACGCCAGCCGCGGCCTGGTCAAGATGGGCGGCACGCTCCTGGAAGCCGCCCCGGGCACCGAGGCCGAGGTGCTGGAGGCGATGCGCACCGGGCACCCGGATCTGGCCGAGGCGGCCGGGGC
>CAMCQD010000233.1 GCA_945876925.1 uncultured Dermatophilus sp. | reverse complement strand
GACAGCCCCGAACCGGTCAGCTGCCGGCGCCAGAAGCTCTCGGGGAGCAGCGGCACCTGATCCAGGGCCGCCTCGACGATCTCGACCTGCAAATCGGGCCGGGTCTCCAGTGCGAACGCGGCCAGCGAGGTGAGCAGCAGCATCGCCGGGAACAGCGAGAACATCGCGTAGAACGCGACGATCGCGGCGAGATAGAAACCCTGGTCCTCGACGAACTTGTACACCGTCGCCACCGGCAGCCCGAGCACCGGATGCCGGCGCTGCCACCTGTCGACGGGTCCGCTGGGTTCCACGAGCCGCCTCCTGAGGTTCGCTCCGGCGGTGCTGGGGCGGCGGCTGCCGATGCAACCTCGCATCCGGCAGACGACGATGCCTCACCCTAGCGCCGGACCGGCCCGGCTGGCGGGCGCGACGGCCAGGTTCGCACCCCGGCGAGCCAGGGCGCGGTACGGGCCTGGTGAGCGGCGGCGCAAACGAGCCCGGTGCGAGCCGCCCGGCGGGCCAGGGCGCGGGCGGGCCGTTCCCGGGCTCAGCCCGGATCCGGGTCCGGGCCGGGTGCCCGCAGCCGCCCGACGGCCACCGCGGACGCCCCCGCGGCCTCGCCGCCGGGGCCGGTGTGCGAGCGGAACGCCTTGGGCACCACGAGGGTCGCGCCGCAGGCGAGCACGGCCGCCTCGGCGATGCTGGGCACCCCGGCCACCTGGAGGGTGTGCGCGCTGGGGTTGGGTACCTGCTGGGCAGCCAGCGTGTCCGCGGGCACCGGGGCCAGCGGCACCCCCAGCCAGGCCGCCGCCTGCGCCACGGCCTCCGGTGAACCCGGGACGCTGCCGCCAGAACCGCTGCCCGGGGCCGGGCCATCACCCGGGGCACCGGAGCCTGCGTCGATGGTGGCCAGCCGGGCCACGGACCCGGCGGCAAGCAGGTTGTCCGACAGCACGGCGCGGATGTGGGTGAGCAGGCTGGCCGGGCTCACCCTGGAGGAGGCCGCCACCCCGACCACCAGGCTCGGCGGGGAGATCACCAGCGTGGGCAGTTCCGGGGTGAAGGACAGCGCTACCTCCGGCGCCATATCGGTCACCAGGATGCGGGCCTGCGCCTGGGGATCAGCGGCCCGGGCACCGGGGCCCAGGTCGGGCAGCGGCCACCCGGCGGCGTTGTCCACGTCGACCGGCCGGCCTGCCGCGAGCGCGGCCAGCACCTCCTCGGCAGCTCCGCTGACCGGCAGGCTGAGCCCGCGCACGGCCGCGGCGCCCGCAGCGGCCCGTTCCCCCGCCGCACGTCCCTGGCTGACCTGGGCGGCGGCGCTGATGGCGGCCAGCCACAGCAGCGCCTCGGGGATGCTGGTGGCCACCTCCGCGCCGGGAGGTAGCGGCGGCCGGTCGATCATGACCACGGGGATGCCTGCCTGGCGGGCGGCGGTCAGCTTGGGCGCGGTGGCGGCGCCGCCGGAGTTCTTGGTGACGAGCACGTCGATCCCGCGGGAGGCGATGAGGTCGCGTTCTCCCTGCTCGGTGTACGGCCCGCGGTCGAGCAGCAGCTCATGCGGGGGCGGCAGCGGCTCGTCGGGGGCCTCGATGCAGCGCACCAGGCACCATGCCTGCGCACCGGCGAAGGCGGCGGCCTCCTGGCGCCCGACGGTCACCAGCGCCCGGGTGCCGAGCCGTCCGGCGGCCTGTGCTGCCCCGGCTGCATCGGGTACGTGATGCCAGTCGTCTCCGGGCTGCTCCTGCCAGGCCGGGCGCTCCAGCCGCAGCAGCGGCACCGCTTCAGTGCTGCCCGGCCGGGCGCCTGAGCCGGGCGCGCAGGCGGCGGCGGCGTGGCGGCTGATCCGGCGGGCGAACGGGTGGGTCGCGTCGATGACGGCGGTGACCTCATGCTCGGCCAGCCAGCGGGCCAGCCCCCCGGCTCCGCCGAAACCGCCCACGCGGACCTCACCGGCTGGCAGCCCGGGGCTGGCGATGCGCCCGGCCAGCGAGCTGGTCACCCGCCAGCCCGGGTACGCCACCGCGAGTTCACCGGCTAGCAGCCGGGCCTCGCTGGTGCCGCCGAGGATGAGCAGGTGGGTGCCGCTCGTCCCGGAGGAGGTGTCGGTGGTCATCTGCTACTCGCTTCCTGCCCGCGGATGCCCCGGGTGCGGTGATCGCCGCCGGGCCGGGAAGCGGCCTGGCGTGGCGGAGAACTCAGGGGATGCGCACGAGGGCCGGCCCCGTCTTGTCCTGAGCACGATACCGGCGCCGTGCCAGCGCGCCTGCCACGGCCTGGGCACCTGCGCGTCGCAGCGGCGCAGGCTAGCTCTTACCGTGGCCTGGTAACCCGCCACTGGGTGACCGGGCGGGCCGCCGCCCACGCCGAGAACGACCCGACCGGCTCGGCCTGGCTGACCTGGATGCGGCCCAGCTCACCGCCCAGGCGGGACCGGGCGGCCACGAGCGCGGCCTCCGATTCCAGGGTGACCACGTTGGCGACCAGGCGCCCGCCGGGTGGCAGCGCCTCCCAGCACGCCTCGAGCAGGCCTGCGGCGGTGAACCCGCCGCCGATGAACACCGCATCGGGCCTGGGCAGCCCGGCCAGCGCGTCCGGGGCCTGGCCGTGCACGACGCGCAGGCACGGCACCCCGAATGCGCGCGCGTTGGCGGCGATGTGCGCTGACCGGTCAGCCCGGGTCTCGATGGCGACCGCGGCGCAGCTGCCGTGCGCCCGGCACCATTCCACGGAGATGGTGCCGCTGCCGGCTCCCACATCCCACAGCAGCTCGCCGGGGCGGGGGGCGAGCGCTGCCAGGGTGAAGGCGCGCACCTCCCATTTGGTGAGCTGGCCATCGCCGTGGAAGCTGTCGTCGGGCAGGCCCGGCACGAGGGCGGGCACCCTGCCCGGATCCTCGGCGGCGACCTCGATGGCCACGATCGCCAGCCGCGGTAGCGTGCCGGGATCGGCGGGCGGCCCGGCCAGCCACTGCGCGGCGCTGGCCTGCACGCAGCTCTCGCGGGCCGAGCCGAGGTCGCCGAGCACCCAGACCTCGCTGGCGCCCAGGCCCGCCTCGCTCAGGTGGGTGGCCACCGCGAGCACTGATTCGCCGCGGGGCACCAGCACGAGCATCCGCGTCCCCGGGTAGGCGATCCGGCGGATGGGCGAGACGTCGGCGCCCAGGGCGTGCACGACCTGCGCGGACTCCACCGGCCAGCCCAGCCGGGCGCAGGCCAGGCTCATCGAGGAGGCCGAGGGCATCACCCGCAGCCGCCCGGGGCTAAGCTGCCCGGCCAGGGTGCGGCCGATGCCGTAATGCCACGGGTCCCCGGAGGCGAGCACCACCAGGCCCAGCGGGGCGTACTCCTCGACGAGGGGACGCACGCTGTCCCGCAGCGGTTTACCCCAGGTGATCCGCCGGGCTCGCACGTGCGCGGGCAGCAGGTCCAGCTGGCGCGGCCCGCCGATGACGGCACCGGCCTGCTCGATGGCCTGCTGGGCCTGCCGGGACAAGGTGTCCCAGCCATCCGCGCCGATCCCGATGACGGTGACCGGGGCGTCCTCGCCGTCCGGCGTGCCCTGATCCTCCGGTGCGCTCATGTCAGTTCCCTTGGTAGCAGCGAGTACAGGTCCAGGTCGATCCGCTGGTCGCGGTGGTAGGCGACCTGGCGCATCGTCCCCTCGAAGGTGAATCCGCAGCCGCGGGCCACCCCGGCGGAGGCGTCGTTGCCGGGGCTGATCCGCAGTTCCACCCGCTCGACGCCGTGGCTGCGGATCGCCCATTCGGCCAGCAGCCGGGTGGCGCGCACGGCTACCCGCTGGCGGCGGGCCCAGGGAGCGATCCAGTAGCCGATCTGGAAGACGCGGTGGGCGGGCGCGATCGGGTCCAGGCTGATGCAGCCCAGCAGCCGGCCCGGCTCGGGGTCATCGCGTTCGATGGCGAAGGTCAGCTGCGCATCGCGCTGGCCGCAGTCGCACCCGGCGGAGGCGATGAAGTCACGGGCGTCCGCCAGCCCGTAGGGGCACGGCAGCGGCAGCCACCGCTGAATCTGGGAGTCATTGCAGGCCAGGGCGACGTCTTCGGCGTCCAGCACGCACAGCGGACGGCAGCGGACTCCGTCCCGTCGCAGCGGCAGCTTCGTTCCGGCCATCCCCCTACCCTATGCGGGCGGCGCGGGCTGCCCGGGGAGCGGGCCGGTGACCAGCGGCGGGCGGGCCCTGGTTCCGTCAGGCCGGGCGCGAACCACCTCCGCCTAAACGCTGCTTATGCACATAGTTGCCTGACTAATCTAACCGCTTCTTTACAGAAAAAGCACTGTTCAGAGCATGTTTAATAGCCGATTACTTGGGGGTCAGTCCGTAAAGTTACTTGTGGTTGCCCGGCCTCCCCCCGGCTGGACTTC
>CAMCQD010000232.1 GCA_945876925.1 uncultured Dermatophilus sp. | reverse complement strand
CGGGCACCGTGACCGGCTGGGTCACCAGCCCGGCCCGGCGCACCCCGCCCGGCACCGGCACCACCTGCGGCTCGCCCTGGCCGGGCACCACGACCTCCACCTGCCGGGAACCGGGCCAGCGGCGCCGGAACACCCCCGTGGCGGCGACCTGCCCGACCGCGATCGGGCAGTCCCGCAGCGGGATCACCTCCCTGGACCGGTGACGCCGCAGCCCGGCCCGCCCGGCCCGGTCAACGGCCAGTTCCATCCGGGTGCGCCAGCGCAGCCCCTCCTCGTCCCCGGGCACTGCCTCGACCGTGACCTGGCAGGCCACCCCGCCCAGGCGGCGCAGCTGAGCGGAGACCACGTGCGCCTTGAGCTCGCGCTGATAGCCTAAGGCGGCATGCTGGAAGTCGCAGCCGCCGCAACCGCCCGGCCCGGCTACCGGGCAGCGCGGCGGCACCCGGTGCGGTGAGGCCCGCAGCACGCGGACCGCATCGGCGAACACGTACCTGTCCCCCGGCGCGCCCTTGGTGATCACCGCCTCGACCAGCTCCCCGGGCAGGGCGTGCCGCACGAAGACCACCTGGCCCTCGTGCCGGGCCACGACATGCCCGCCGTGGGCGATCTCCCCGGCTTCCAGCCGCAGCATCCCGCTCACGACCGCTCCGCCGTCCCGCGGGGCCCCCGGGGCGCCTGCGGGGCCTGCTCCAGCTGCGAGCGGTACCAGGCCTCCAGCTCGGCCGAGGAACTCAGCCGCCAGGGCACGCTGACCATGACCACCCCGGGGGTGAAGAGCAGCGCCGCCTTGAGCCGCAGCGCGCTCTGGTTATGCAATACGTGCTCCCACCAGTGCCCGACCACGTACTCGGGGATGTACACGCTGATGATGTCGCGCGGATGGGCGGCCCGCAGGGTGCTCAGGTACTCCAGGATCGGCCGGGTGACCTCGCGATACGGCGAGTCCAGCACGGTCAGCGGCACCGGGATGTCCCGCCGGGCCCATTCGCGGACGAACTCCTCCGACATCTGCGGGTCGGCCGCCACGGTGACCGCGCGCAGATCGGCCGGGCGGGCGGCGCGGGCGTAGGCCAGGGCCCGCATGGTCGGCTTGTGGATCTTGCTGACGAGCACGACGGCGCGCACCCGGGACGGCAGCGCGCGCTCCTCGCGGATGTCCTCAGACAGCTCCAGCTCACGGGAAACCGCCTGGTAATGCCGGCTGATCCCGGTCATGACGAGGAACAGCACCACCATCGCCGCGACGGTGAACCCGGCTCCGTGGACGAACTTCGTGGCCAGCACGACGAGCAGCACCAGGGCGCTCATCGCCGCCCCGATCAGGTTGATCACCCGGGAGCGCTTCATCTGGGCGCTGCCGGGGTCGTCGCCGGCATCGAGCTGCCGGTTCCAGTGCCGCACCATGCCGGCCTGGCTGAGCGTGAACGAGACGAACACGCCCACGATGTACAGCTGGATCAGCCGGGTGACGTTCGCGTCGAAGATGAGCACGAGCACGGCGGCGGCGCTGGCCAGGATGATGATGCCGTTGCTGAAGGCGAGCCGGTCACCGCGGTGGGCCAGCTGGCGGGGCAGCAGCCCGTCCCGGGCGAGCACCGAGGCCAGCACCGGGAAGCCGTTGAAGGCGGTGTTGGCCGCCAGCACGAGGATGACGCCGGTGACCGCCGCGATGAACAGCATCCCGGGCAGGAAGTCGCTGAACACGGCGTGCGCCAGCTGGCCCAGCACGGTCTCCTGCACGTAGGAGCTGCCGACCGGCACCCCGTCGCGCAGCAGCTGCGTAGCCGGGTCGGCGGCGAACTTCACCCCGGTGATCCTCGCCAGGCCGATCGTCGAGAGCAGCATCGCGATCGAGATGGAGCCCATGAGCGCCAGCGTGATGGCGGCGTTGCGGCTGCGCGGTTCGCGGAACGCCGGGACGCCGTTGCTGATCGCCTCGACCCCGGTCAGGGCGGCGCAGCCCGAGGAGAACGCGCGCAGCAGGAGGAACACCATCGCCACGGAGCCCAGTTCGGCGTAGCCGGGTTCGGGCAGCAGCTCCAGGGAGGCGCTCGGGGCCGGCGGCAGGCTGCCCTGGGCGTAGCGGGCGAACCCCCAGGCGCACATGCCGAGCACGCCGAGCATGAAGGCGTACGCCGGGATGGCGAAGGCGATGCCCGATTCGCGCAGGCCGCGCAGGTTCACCGTGGTGAGCGCCACGATGACGACCACTGCGGCGACCGCCTCGTGGCCGCGCAGCCACGGCAGCGCCAGCGCCGCGTTGTGCACTCCCGAGGAGACTGACACCGCCACGGTGAGCACGTAGTCGCACAGCAGCGCGCTGGCCACCGTCATGCCGGCCGTGCGTCCCAGGTTGACGGTCGCCACTTCGTAGTCGCCGCCGCCGGAGGGATAGGCACGCACGTTCTGCCGGTAGGAGGCCACCACGATGAGCAGGACCGCGACCACGGCCGCCGCGATCTGCCAGGAGCGGGTCATGGCGAACGCACCGCCGGCCAGGCCCAGGGTGAGCAGGATCTCGTCAGGGGCGTAGGCCACCGACGAGAGCGCGTCACTGGCGAACACCGGCAGCGCGATCCGCTTGGGCAGCAGCGTCTCGCCGAACCGGTCCGAGCGAATCGCGCGGCCCACGATCGCCCTCTTCAGGGCGCGGGTGAGGTTGGACACGCGTCAACTGTAGGACCCGGGGTGCCGGCGGCCCTCACCCGCCGATCGTGTCCGGCTGCCGCTCGCCTCACCTGCCCGCGCCAGCGGGCAGGTGTACCGTCGTGACGTGCACTTCGTCATCATGGGGTGCGGCCGGGTCGGTTCGACGCTCGCGCTCAGCCTCGCCGCACGCGGTCACGACGTGGCCGTCATCGACCAGGACCGGGCCTCATTCCGGCGGCTCGGGCCCGACTTCGAGGGCCGCCGGGTGGTGGGGCAGGGCTTCGACAGCGACACGCTCATCCGGGCCGGGATCCAGAACGCCTACGCCTGCGCTGCGGTCAGCAGCGGTGACAACTCCAACCTCCTCACCGCCCGGGTCGCCCGCGAGGAATTCGGGGTAGAGAACGTCGTCGCGCGGATCTACGACCCGGGCCGGGCCGCGATCTACCAGCGCCTGGGCATTCCCACCGTGGGAACCGTGCGGTGGACCGCCGACCGGATCCTGCGCCGGCTGCTGCCGCACGGCGCCACCCCGCAGCACACCGATCCCAGCGGGCGGGTCGTGGTCGCCGAGATCGCCCTGCACGAGGGCTGGATCGGCGTCCCGTATGCCGCGATCGAGGCGCGTACGGGGACGCGGATCGCGTACGTGCTGCGCTTCGGCGAGGGCATGATCCCCGAGGCCGAGAGCGTCTACCAGGCCGGTGACATCGTCAACGTGATCGCGCTGGCCGAGCGGCTCGGCCGCCTGGAGCGGGCCCTGGAGAGCGCCCCGGAGGCCGCGTCATGAGAGTCGTCATCGCCGGGGCCGGCAGCGTCGGCCGGTCCATCGCGCGCGAGCTCATCGGGAACGGCCACGATGTGCTGCTCATTGACCGCGATGTCGAGGTGGTGCAGACCAGCTCGGTGCCGGACGCCTCCTGGCTGCTGGCCGACGCGTGCGAGCTGGCCTCGCTGGAGGAGGCCGGGCTGGATGACTGCGATGTCGTCGTGGCAGCCACCGCGGACGACAAGGCGAACCTCGTGCTCTCGCTCATCGCCAAGACGGAGTTCACCGTTCCCCGCACGGTCGCGCGGGTCAACAACCCCAAGAACGAGTGGCTGTTCAACGACGCCTGGGGCGTGGACGTGGCCGTCTCGACCCCGCGGCTGATCACCGCGCTCGTCGAGGAGGCGGTCAGCATCGGGGACCTGGTGCGGATCTTCGAGTTCCGCCAGGCCGGCGTGTCGCTGGTGGAGATCACGCTGCTGGAGAACAGCCCGTGGGTGGCCCATCGGGCCGGGGACGTGCCGCTGCCCGCCGGCACCGCGCTGACCTGCATCGTGCGCGACCGCCGGGCGCTCGCCCCCAGCCCGGACGATCTGCTGGAGGCCGGGGATGAGCTCATCCTCGTCACCGGGGAAGATGAGGAGCCCGAGGTGGAGCGGCTGTTCAAGCCCGCCGGCTGACGCCCCGGGCGGGCGGCTGGCCGTCCCAGGCTGCGGCGGCTGCGGCTCAGGGCCGGTTCAGGACCGCCCCGGGCAGCGGCTCGGAGGTGAGCACGTCGTAGGTGGGGTTGAACATCACCGGCTGGCCGTCCCGGATCATGACGCGCCCGGTGACGTGCATCCGGGTGCCCGGCCGGATCCCCGGGATGTCGCGCCGGCCCATCCAGATGAGGGTCAGGTGACCCGAGCCGTCGTACAGGTCGGCGGCGAAATGCGGGTCCGTGCTGCCCGGCGGCAGGGTCACCGAGG
>CAMCQD010000231.1 GCA_945876925.1 uncultured Dermatophilus sp. | reverse complement strand
CTCGACCAGGCCGAGGTCGCGGTCGTGCCCGGGGAGGCCTTCGGACCCAGCGGCTACCTCCGGCTGTCGTACGCCCTGGGCGACGACGACCTGGTCACCGGCGTCAGCCGGATACAGGCCCTGCTGGCCGAGGCTCAGTGAGCAGCCGGGGCAGCCAGACGGCACGGGGGTGCGGGCGAGCGGTCGCCGGCACCCCCGCGGCCATTGGCGCCGTCAGTGCCGGGCGCCCCGCCCGGCACTCAGCCAGCCGTCCCGGCGCAGCAGCCACCAGCCAGATCGGAAACGCGCGATGAACCCGGCCCGGGGCCAGGACGCCCAGGCCCGCTCGCTGTCGTCCTTGCCGAAGGCGCACCTGCACCTGCACTTCACCGGGTCGATGCGGTTCTCCACGCTGCTCGACCTGGCCGCGCAGCACGGCATCCGGCTGCCGCGCACGCTCACCTCCGAGTGGCCGCCGCGCCTGACCGACGCCGATGCCCGCGGCTGGTTCCGGTTCCAGCGGCTCTACGACGCCGCCCGGGCGTGCGTGCGCGGCGAGAACGACATGCGCAGGATCGTGCGCGAGGCCGCCGCCGACGACGCCCAGGAAGGCTCCGGCTGGCTCGAGCTGCAAGTTGACCCGACCAGCTACGCCCCCTACGTCGGCGGCATTACCCCCGCCCTGGAGATCGTGCTCGACGAGGCCAGGGCCGTCTCGGACGAGCTGGGCACCGGGGTGGGGATCATCGTGGCCAGCAGCCGCACGCGCCACCCCCTGGAGGCCCGCACCCTGGCCCGGCTGGCCGCGCGGTACGCCGGCGAAGGCCCCGGGCAGGTGCTCGGCTTCGGCCTATCCAACGACGAACGGCGCGGGGACACTCACGAATTCGGGCCCGCATTCAGCATCGCCGAACGCGCCGGGCTGGCCCTGGTGCCGCACGGCGGCGAGTTACTCGGCCCGGACCACGTCGCCGAGGTGCTCGACCAGCTGCGCCCCCACCGGATCGGGCACGGCGTGCGCGCGGTCGAATCACCCGATGTGCTCAGCCGCGCCATCGACGCCGGCGTCAGCTTCGAGGTGTGCCCGGGCAGCAACGTCGCCCTCGGGGTGTACGCCAGCCCCGCGGACGTGCCCGTGCGCACGCTGTACGAAGCCGGAGCCCGGGTCGCCCTGTCTGCCGACGACCCGCTGCTATTCGGCTCCCGCCTGGTCGACCAGTACGCCATCGCCCGCGACTACCACGAGCTGCCCGACCCGGCCCTGGCCGACCTGGCCCGCGAGTCCGTGGACGCCAGCCGGGCCCCGGCCGCGGTGAAGACCCGGCTCAAGGCGGGCATCGGCGCCTGGCTGGCACGCGAGCCCGGGGACGACCGCGCCGGCGGGCAGGACCATTCCCGGCTCCCCCAGGCCGCCGCCCGCTGAGCCGCAGCCCGGCGCACCCGGCGGGCGCGAGCGCGTGCCAGCGGGGCCTTACAGGGCGTGGCCGAGCATGACCGGCTCGTTGACCAGCCGGACGCCGAAGGCCTGCTCGACCCCGTCGCGCACCCGCCGGGCGAGCGCCAGCACATCGGCGGCGGTGGCGCTGCCCCGGTTGGTGAGCGCGAGAGTGTGCTTGGTGGACAAGGTGGCAGGCCCGGGCGCCCCGAAGCCCTTACCGAACCCGGCCCGGTCGATGAGCCAGGCCGCACTGGACTTGACCCGGCCGTCCCCGGCGGGGAACGCGGGTATCCGGATACCCGCGCCGAGCCGGACCCGGGCCCGCTGCTGCAGCTCCTCGAACTCGCCCTGGCTCAGCAGCGGGTTCATGAAGAAGCTGCCGCAGCTCCACGTGTCGTGATCGGCGGGGTCGAGCACCATGCCGCGGCGGCGGCGCTGCTCGAGCACGGCCTCGCGGGCCCGGGCCAGCGGCACCCGCTCACCGGCGGCCACGCCCAGGCCGTGAGCCAGATCGGCGTAGGCGATCGGGCCGGACAGATGCGAGAGACCGAAGTGGAAGGTCACATCGAGCACCACGTACCGCGGCGAGGCACCCTGCATGGCCGCCTTGAACCGCGACTGCCGGTAGCCGAAACCGCATTCGGAGGCCGCGAACGAGACCACCGTGCCGCGCTCGCGGTCGAAGGTGCGCACCCGGGCGATGGTCCCGGCGACCTCCTGGCCGTAGGCACCGACGTTCTGCACCGGGGTCGCGCCGACCAGCCCGGGAATGCCGGACAGGGCCTCGATCCCGGACCATTCGTGCTCGATGGCGCAGGCGACGAAGTCATCCCAGGTCTCCCCCGCGGCAACCCGCACCACGGCACCGCCGCAGTCGCTGGAATGCTCCACGGTGATCCCGCGGGTGGCGACCCGCACGACGGTGTCCTCCACCGGGTCGTCGGAGACGAGCAGGTTGGAGCCGCCCGAGATGAGGACGAGCCGCTCACCGGCCTCGTCCACCTCCCTGACCGCGTCCACCAGCTCATCGGCGGTATGGACGGTGACCAGGCGGCGCGCCGGGCCGCCGACTCTCATCGTCGTCAGCGATGCCAGCGGGACGTCGCTCTCGACCTGCACGTCGTTCTCCTCGCGTTGCTCGTGGTCATCCCCGGGACTGAGGGCACCCCCGGGGCCATCGGCCTGCTCCCGGGCGGGCCGACGGGAACTGGCCGGCCCGGCTACCCCGCCAGGCCTGGCCTGGTGCCGGTTTCCCCGGCGGGGGCTAAGCCGGGTACTGCACGGTCAGCCGGGCGTTGCCGAGGACCTTCTCGCCCCCGCAGCGGACTGTCAGCTCGACGACCGCGGTGCGCTCCTGCGGGTCGACGGACGTGACCACCCCGGCCACCTCGATGGCCGCGGTGCCCGCGTACGGCACCGGCACGGCGCCGACGAACTTGGCACGGTACCCGGCGACGTGCGCTCCCGGGCCAGCCCAGTCCCCGGCCAGTGCGGCCGCCGAGGCCATGGTGAACATGCCGTGCGCGATGACGCCGGGCAGGCCGGCCTGCCTGGCGTAGCGCTCGTCCCAGTGGATCCGGTTGTGATCGCCGCTGACGGCGGCGTAGGCGATGAGGCGCTCGCGATCGACCTCGACAGTGCGCCCGGGCAGGACGTCACCGGGCTGGGGCAGTGCCACGGACATGCTCAGGCCTCCTCTTGCGCGCGCACGACGATCATCGACCACACCGACGCGACCGGCTCTCCGTCCGCGCCGGACAGGTCGGCCCGGGTGGTCACCATGACGTTGCCGCGTACCTGGCGCACCCGTTCCAGGGTGATGGTAACGCTCAGCACATCACCGGCGACGATGGGGCGGGTGCAGCTGATCCGCTCCTCACCGTGCACCACCCTGGAGAAGTCGATGCCTACCTGCGGGTCCTGCAGCACGAGCCATTCGCTGCGCTGGGCCACGATGGCGGCGAACGTGACCGGGGCCAGCAGGTCACCGAAGCCGGCCGCCCGGGCCGCGGCGACCTCGAAGTGCGCCGGGTTAGTGGCGCCGACGGTGCGCGCGAACTCGCGGACGTGCTCCCGGCCGACCTCGTACGGGGCGGCGCTAGGGAACTGCCGCCCTTCCAGGGAGGTGATGGATGCTGCCATGACCGCCACCTTATGCCCCCTCACCGGCGGGGTGCGCCAGATGCCGGCCAGATGGCGCACCCCGCCGGGAACGGCCTGGCGCGCCCGGGAACGGCGAAGGCCGCCGCCCCGGGCGGGGCGGCGGCCTTCGCTACCGCATGGGCTGCGCGGCAGAGGCTTGTTCAGCGGGTCTCGCGGTGCGGGGTGTGCTTACGGCACTTGGGGCAGAACTTCGCGAGCTCGAGCCGGTCGGGGTCGTTGCGCTTGTTCTTCTTGGTGATGTAGTTGCGTCCCTTGCACTCCGTGCACGCCAAGGTGATCTTGGGACGGACCTCAGTGCTCTTGCTGGCCACGGCTACCTGTCTTTCACACGAATCTTGGGACACGGTCAAGTCTGCTGGGCTGAGCCGGCACCGGTGACCCGGCTCCCCGCCATCGCTGCCCCGTGACGAGCGGACCCGGGCACGAGAGCAGACCGGCTGACCACTTTACGCGTCCGGCCCGCCAGGGCTGAAATCACCGTAGTAGCGAGGGCGGGACTTGAACCCGCGACACCACGATTATGAGTCGTGTGCTCTGACCACCTGAGCTACCCCGCCAGGGACATGGAAAACGCCCGCCGCCTGACCACCGCCTGCGCCGGTAAAGAACCAGCAAGCGGCGCAACGACGGGTGCCCCAAGCCTGAGCCCCGATAGGGAATCGAACCCTAGACCTTCTCCTTACCATGGAGACGCTCTGCCGACTGAGCTATCGGGGCAACGAACGGAACCATAGTCAGGCCGGATTCGCTCTGGCAAGTCCGGCACCCGTGGCTTCGCTCACTGCGGGGCCGTCTCCGAGGAGACAGCATGAGGCTACCCAGGT
>CAMCQD010000230.1 GCA_945876925.1 uncultured Dermatophilus sp. | reverse complement strand
TTCCCCTTCCCCGGATGGCTGACTCGCAGCTGGGCCGGGAACGGGCAGAACCCCGTTCCCGGCCCGGTCCCTTACCGGACCCGCACCCGCGCAGCCCGGCCCCCGCACCGGCGCGCCGATCCGGGGAACGCGTTGCTTGCAGCGGCGCTGTCTATAGACTGTGCAGGTCTGGAAGACAGTGGAATTGCCGCAGGTGAAGATGCGATCTCCCAGGATGGGCGCCCGGCGGGGCCTACCGCGCTGAGTGTCCTGTTCTGGACGTGAGCAATGACTGCGGCAGCGCTGGGCGCCGTCATCACCGTCACGACGGGACTGACGGCGCCCAGTCGTCTCCGGAGGGGCTGCGCCACCCCCGCCGATACTGCCCGGCCACATCCAGGAGTCCCCGCACCGGTCCGCGCATGCGTACATGTGGACGGACCCGGCCCCTCGCGTTCATGGCTCAATGAGCGCAATCCGTCGCGTTCGGGGGAGCGCGCCGGGCAATCGCTCAGGGGGGAGAACCGTGACGACGACCGGGCATGCCACCGGACCAGATGCCCAGCGCATCCGCGCCGCCGGGCCTGCGGCCGGCGCTTTCTTCGACCCGCAGGCGAACAGCCTCGACGTGCTCCGCCTGCTCTTCGCCGTCACGGTCGCGATCACGCACGCCTGCGTCATCGCCTACGGCTGGCAGCCCATGATCGGCGCCACCCAGATCGCCATTCTCGCCGTCGATGGCTTCTTCGTACTCTCCGGGTTCCTCATCGTGCGCAGCTATCTGCGGCTGGGGTCGCTGCCGCGGTATGCGTGGCACCGGTTCCTGCGGATCATGCCCGGGTTCTGGCTGTGCCTGGCCCTCACCGCGTTCGCCGTAGCCCCGTTGCTGGCCTGGCTCGAAGGACGGCCCGCCGCCAGCGTGCTCACCGGCGGCAACCCGAGCTGGCGGTACCTGGCAGGCAACGCCGGGTTGTATATCTCGTCGTTCGATGTCGCCGGGCTGCCCACCGGGACCGCCGACCCCGGCACCGTCAACGGGGCCCTGTGGACCTTGTTCTACGAGGGGGTGTGCTACCTGGCCGTGGCGGTGCTGGGCGCGCTGGGGTGGCTGCGGCGCAGGCCGTGGGTCGTGCTCGTCATCGCCGGCGCGTCCTGGGCGGCGCTGGCCGCGCTGGAGGCGGGGGCTCCGGTCCGCGGGGAGTACTTCTGGCGGTTCTTCTTCTTGTTCTTCCTCGGCGCGGCGGCCTACCTGTACCGCGACCGGATCATCGTGAACGGGTGGCTCGCGGCGGGTGCCGTGCCGGTCGTGGCCGCGTCGGCGGCGCTGCTGCACGACTACCGCCCGGCCGGCGGGCTGGCGTTCGCGTATGCGGTGATCTGGGCAGGGGTCGCGACCCCGCGGCTGCGGCGGCACCTGCGCGCCGACTTCTCGTACGGCATTTACATCTGGCACTGGCCGGTCCTCGCGCTCCTCGCCACCGCGGGCGCCGCCCGGGTCAGCGCGGCGGCGTACTTCGCCCTCGGCGCCCTTCTCGTGGCCGGCGCGGCGTACGCCTCCTGGCATCTGGTGGAGAAGCGGGCGCTCGCGCTCAAGGACGCGGGCCTTCCCCGGCGGGGCAGGTGAGGGCTGGTGCCGCCGGGGCGCGTGGCTACCGGCGGCGAGCCGGGCCGGGGACGAGCCGGGCGCGCCGGGTGCCCGTGTGGTGCGCCGTACGTGGTGGGTGTGGCGCGGCGGAGCAGTCGCACGACAGTACAGTTTCGGCAGCGTCCGGCAGCGCTGGGCGCGGATCGGGGGGTCAGGCAAGGGGAGGTGTCGTCAGAGGGGGTTGAGATGACTGACGACTATATGATCGCGGGCCTGCTAGGGGCCGCTTCAGAGCTGAATCTGCACGAGCAGCCGTGGGTGCTGGGCGTCGGGCGGCTGGTGGGGGCGCCGTTACCGGTGCCTGATCCGGCGCTCGTGCGGCGCGCTTTCGATATCAGCAGTGAAGTGACGTCATTTCCGTCAGGTCCGCTGAGCTACCAGCCCGGAGGATACGACGTCGGCTACGAACAGGGGGAATCGCGCCGGATATTCCGGCTGAGCAGTCCCGGGCTGCCGCAGCTGCGGATGAACGTCAGCTGGGCACCTGCCGGGTTCGTCTCGGTGGCTTTCAGCAACGACACCCGGCTTCCCGGGAGCAGCCGTGCCGGGCTGCTCCTGGCAGACTTCGAATCCGTGCTCGCGGATACCTATGTCATGTGCGCCGCGACCGCGTACCTGACCCGGTATTCGGGGCTGATCGATTTCGCGTTCACCGTTTTCGACGAGCGACCTGATCCGGTGCTCGACCTGTATGCCATTCACGAGGTCACCGGGGAACTGCATAAGACGAGCGAATGCCTCGGCGGCATCACGCTCATCGAGCACATGCTGGAGTTCAATCCCGGCATCGGCGCCTGCGAGGTGCACGACGACATGTTCGCGGTGGCCTGCCGGGTCGCGCCGCATTTCGGGGTGACCTGGCCGCAGCTGGTCACCCCGATGGAGGCCGGCGACCCGGCTTACTCCGCGGTGCCGCTGGGCAAGCGCGTCAGCTGACCCGGCTTCCCGCCAGCCCTGGCATCCGTCCGGTGGGGGCCGGATGGGTGCCAGGATCCTCGCGCGGGGGTCAGGTCGCGGGGTGAGCGCGGGCGTACAGGTCGCGCAGCAGTGACACCTCGCTGAGGTGATGAATGAGCTCCCGGTTGATGTGCAGGACGAGCCGCGCCATCGGGTCGGCGGCGTACGGTCCCTCAGCCGGGCCGCACGGCCGCGCCAGCCCGTTCTCCACGAGGGCGCGTACCCCGTTCAGCCAGCGGGCCACCTCGGCGTCGAGCCGGGCCAGGGCCTGCCCGGCGTCCTGCGGGTAATCGAAGGTGAGGTAGTCCGCCGGGGCCGCCCCGAAATGCGAGGCGTTCCGCATGGCCAGCACGCCGGCGATGACGTGCGCCAGCCGCCAGGCGATCGTGGTCACCGGGGCCGGGTCGGGCTGAGGCAGCGCGAATTCGATGACGAGATCCCCTGAACCGCCCTGGAGCGGCGCGGCCGAGGTGCCTCGTGCGCGCAGGCTCCAGCACCCGGGCACCGGCTCCCAGAAGTACTCTTCGTCGGTCAGTCCCGCCAGGCGCGGTCGCAGCTGGTTGTCCCAGTGCCACGTGAACTGGTCGAGTAGCAGCGCGTTGTACGACAGCCCGGTCATGGCCGAAGCCTGTCACGTTGCCCCCGGGGCTGGCACGTTCCGCTCCCGGCGGGTCTGATCCTGCCCGGAGCGGAACGGCTACCTGACCCGGCCTGACCTGCCCCGGCCACCCGCCCCGCCGGGCGGCGCGGTCAGCGGGGGCTGGCGATGGTGTCCTCGATGAGATCGCAGCTGGCGGCGGGCCGGTCGAACGGATCGGCCCACCCGGCGCAGGCGGCCTGGCCGCGAGCCCACTGCTCAGCGGGCATCCGGTCGTACCCCGATGACACGTCGTTGAAGTCGTACGAGGTCACCTGGTCGTCGACCTGGCGGAGCTGGGCGACGAACCAGGCGCG
This sequence comes from uncultured Dermatophilus sp., assembly GCA_945876925.1. Taxonomy (GTDB): domain Bacteria; phylum Actinomycetota; class Actinomycetes; order Actinomycetales; family Dermatophilaceae; genus Dermatophilus. The sequence goes on along the minus strand of CAMCQD010000230.1, from coordinate 883 downwards.
CTGGTTCCTCGTCAGGCTCGCGTAGCTGTAGGCATGCGCGATCTCGTGCGCGATGACCACCTTGGTCATGTGCTCGGTCATGCCCCGCTTGATCGTGACCCGGCCGAAGACTACCGCCTCGGTGGACATGTTCACCTGGGTCTCGGTCAGCCCCAGCACGTACGGCTCGTTGTAGATGAGGTCGGAGCACGTGATCGTGTACGGCGCCGGCAGCGGGATCGGGCGGAACGAGCGGACCAGGGAGTCGCATGTTCCCGCGGCGGCCGTGGCCGTGGGGGAAGGAGTAGCGGTAGGAGCCGTGCCGGATCCGGCCGAGCCCGTGTCAGCCCCCGGTGAGGGGGAGGCCTGGCCGCCGTTGGACGGGCTGGCGGCCGGGTACTCCGGCAGCGCCCCCAGTGAGACCTTGGCCGATTTGGCGACTACCGCTTCGACGGCGGCCGCGGGCAGCGCGGAGGCCGTGCTCAGCGCCCCGACCCGCTGGACGCCCAGCCGGTCGAGCGTCCCGGAGAGCACTGCCGCGGAGGCGGCGTGGGCGGCCCCGGCGGGGGGTACGAACAGTACCGGCCCGTCGATGAGCGATCCGCCCGCGACCGCGTCCGCGAGCGAGGTACCGGCCGCGAGGTACGCCACCCGCGCCCCGCCCGGGAATGCGTGCCGGGCGATGGCCGCCGAGGTCGCGTACCGGTTCGCGCCGGACAGCCGCCCCGTCGGGGTGGTGCCCGCGGCTGCTGCCAGGGAGGCGCTGGAGACCACGCCGGTGCCCCCGAGGGCGTACACCCGCCCCGGGGATAGCCGCGCGATGGCGGCCGTGATCGTCGGCGGCACCTTGCCATCGGAGGGGACGGGCAGCACTGGTCCGCGGCTGAGCGATCCGGTGGCGGCC
>CAMCQD010000229.1 GCA_945876925.1 uncultured Dermatophilus sp. | reverse complement strand
ATCCGCTGCAGCAGATTGCCCACCAGCCCGGCCTCCATGTCGGACAGGGCCCGGGCTGGCTGCTTGTCGGTGCCCGGCCCGCCCAGGAGCCGGTCGATCACGGTCATGACCAGGTCCAGCGGCAGGTGGAACACCCCCATCCCGGGTAACGGTTCAAGCGTGATCACGGCGAGCAGCGATGGATTCGGCAGGCTAGAGATGTACTTGTCGTACGTGGATTGCCCGACATCGTCCAGGCTGCAGTGAGCCACTGTCCGCAGCGTCGTCGAGAGAACGGTCGCCATCTGCCGCGAGAAGGTCTCGTTGACCATCTGAAGGGCACGAACCTGCTCGCGACTGAACCGGTTGGGACTCCGGAAGTCGTAGAGGGTCGGCTCAGCGCTCACGAAATCTCAGATCGGCCGTCCCGGCGGGCATCTGAGGTGAAACCCGTGCTGACAGTTGACGATGCGCAGCCTCAAGGGCGCTCTGTCCCGGCTGTGACCGGCCCGTGCCCCCGCCGGGCGCGCCGAACCGCGAGGCGGGGGCACGGGAGCCTTCAGGTGCGGGCACAGGCCGGCTCACTGCATGACGAATTCGGTGAAGTACACCGACAGGACTCCGCCTTCGAAGCGCTTGCTCACCTCCTGGGTGAGCTTCTTCTGAGCTTCGTCCTTCTTCTCCGGCTTGAGCAGGTCCTCATAGGTGTACTTGGACAGGATGCTGATCGCCGCGTCCCTGGCTGCGCTGATATCGGGTTTCTCGCTGTGCCCGGCGGCGGCGAGCTTAGCGTCCCCGGCCTTGCTCATCTGCAGCGCGATCCCGACCTTGAGGAACTTGCCGTCGGACAGGTTCAGCGTCATCGGCTCTTCCATCGCGTAGATGGATCCCGGCAGCGTGGCCGGGTCGGGCTCGGCAGCGGCCTTATTGCCGTTCATCAGCGTCATCACGACGAACCCGCCGGCGATGAGCACGACCGCCAGGGCAGCGGCGAGGATGATGACGAGTTTCTTGCTGCCTGCGGGCTTGGCTTCTTCGTTGTCGGCCATGATTCAGCTCCTCTGAGAGGGGTGGGGATCGGGTCAGCCGGCCGAGGCGGCGGCGCTGGCTGCGGGCTGCTGAGCGGCATTGGCGGCAGCAGCGGTGCCGTCCAGGGGCACTGTCGGCAGGACGACCACGGCCACGCGCCGGTTGCGGCTGCGGCCCGAGTCGCTGGCGTTGCTGGAGATCGGGCGCTGGTCGGCGTAACCCGAGGCGGACAGCTTGCTGGTGGGGATGCCCTCGGCGGCCAGGGTCCGCAGCACGGCGGCTGCCCGGTCGGTCGACAGCTCCCAGTTCGAACGCGCCCCGGCGAGCGGCACGTCGTCGGTGTGGCCCTCCACGCTCAGGAAGTTCGGGATCGGCTTGAGGATCGGGGCGATGGTGTCGATCACCTTGCGCCCTTCGGGACGCAGCGTGGACTGCCCGGTATCGAACAGCACCTTGTCGGTGACGATATTGACAACCAGGCCGCGCTCATTGACCTCGAACTTGACCGCATCGCCCAGGCCGGCGGCGTTCAGCTGCCCGGAGATCTTCTCGCGCAGCTTCTCCAGGCTGGCCCGCTCGGCTGCCGCCGCGGCGGCAGCGGCTTTCTCGCGCTGCAAGGCAGCCTGCACCATCGGGTTGGCCTGGTCGGCCTCATTGGCCGGCACCGCGGTGTCCTGGCCGGGGCTCTGGTCGGTGAGGATGCCGTCGCCGCCGTTCAGGCTGCCCGTCTGGCCTTGCAGGGCGAGGTTGGCCTGGCCGAAGGATTCGGCCGTGCCCTGGGCGAAGGTCTCGAATTTCTTCTGATCGACCTTGCTGATCGCGAACATGACGATGAACAGCGCCAGCAGGAGCGTGAGGATGTCGGCGTAGGAGAGCATCCACCGCTCGTGGTTGACGTGCTCTTCGTGCTCTTCGTGCTTCTTCTTGCGGGCCATCAGGCTGCCTTCGCTTCCGCGGCCTTGTCCTTACCACCGGTCCCGGCCGGCAGTGACGAGCGCAGCTTCTGCTCGACCATGCGCGGTGAGGTCCCGGCGGCGACGGCCAGCACGCCTTCGATGATCATTTCCATGTTCTTCACCTCAAGCCCGGACAGGCGCTTGAGCTTGGCCCCCATCGGCAGCCACACGGCGTTACCGATGAGCACGCCCCACAGGGTGGCGACGAAGGCGGCGCCGATCATACCGCCGAGCTTGTCGACTTCTTCGAGGTTGCCCAGCGCGTGGATGAGGCCGATGACCGCGCCGACCACGCCGAGGGTGGGGGCATAACCGCCCTGGCCCTCGAAGAATGAGATGGCGACCTTGTCGGATTCCTTCTTGGCCTGGACGCGCAGTTCCAGGATCTCGGCGATCTCGTCGGCGTCCGAACCGTCCACCGTCATCTGGATGCCCTCTTTGAGCAGCGGGTCGGTGACGTCCTTCGCCATGTCCTCCAGGGCCAGCAGCCCCTCGCGGCGGGCCCGGTCAGCCATCTGCACGATGACGTCAACCAGACCGGAGGCATCCGGCATCGGCGCGGTGAACGCCCGTTTGAAGCCTTGCATGATAAGGCCCATGTCGGACTTCATCAGGCCGGCCGAAGCCGCGCCGAACGTTCCGACGAAGATGAGCATCAGGGCCGCCGGCTGGATGAGAACCGTGACGTGCACCCCATCGAGGATCATCGTCGCGATGACCGCGATGAAGGTGAGCGCGACCATAATTCCAGTAATGGGATCCATGTCAGTTCTCCGGGTTCGAGACGGAATGCAGCCGCACTGGCCGGGTTACTCCGGGCCCTGGTGCGGTGGCGGCGATAAGGACGGCGGCCCGATATTGCCGCACCTCCTCGACCAGCTCCTCGACCGTCTCGGCGACCACGTACTTGGTGCCACTGACGAGAGTGATGACTGTGTCGGGGGTGGCCTCGATTCGCTCGATGAGATCGGGGTTGAGCGCGAAGCTCGTCCCGTTCCGTCTCGTGCAGGTGATCATGGTTTCCCGTCCCTGGTAGCTGAACGCCGGCCGGTCCGTGGCCGACACCCTCTCATCGGCCGCCCCCGGGTCCTCCTGAGTGGCGTCACATTCTGCTTTTGCGCGCATTCATGCAGGTGAGAGCACTGGAACACGATCCCTCCCGGTCCGCAGATAGCATGTCCGGCAACGTAATTGATACGACCGCCCAGAACGCGCCCGGAGCAGGATCCGTACGCGCCCCGGGGCGGGGATGGCACCTGGGGTAAGCACGGCGATGCCCGCCGGCGTAAGCACGCCAGCGGGCATCGGTAAATCGCCGCGCCTAGCCGGGAAAACCAGCACCGGCTGCCGGGCAGATCACTGCATCTGATTGATCCGCTCGGCCATCTGATCAACCGTGGAGAGCACCCGCGAATTCGCCTGGAAGCCACGCTGGGCCATGATGAGGTTGCTGAACTGGGTCGCCAGGTCAACATTGCTCATCTCAGTGACCCCGGAGATGACGCTGCCGAGGCCGTTAGTTCCCGGCAATCCCTCGATCGGGCGGCCGGAGGCTGCGGTGGCCTGGAACTCGGTATTGCCGGTCCGCAGCAGTCCCTCATTATTAGCAAACCGGGCGAGCTTGAGCTGGGCCACGACCACGGGGTTATTTCCCTGGTCGCGGACCACGATCTCCCCGCGGGCATTGAGCTCGAAAGACCGGTCCCGGTAAGCCGCCGGCACCTGCATGGGCTGGTTGCCCGCCCCGAGCACGGCCTTGCCGTCCCCGGCGCGCAGCACCCCTGCAGGGTCGAAGCTGAAGTTGCCGTTACGGGTGTAGACCGGCCCTGCAGGTCCTTGCAGCACGAAGAACCCGGCACCCTGGATCCCCAGATCGGTTGCGAGGTTGGTGGCCTTGAAGGACCCCTGGGCGAAATCCCCGGTGATTTCCTTGCGGGCTACGCCCAGCCCGGCCATGGCCGCGTTGAGCGCACCGGACGGCTGCGGCCGGGGCGGGGCGATCCCGGTGCCGTCGACGAGCTGGTTGAGCACTTCGTCGAAGACGAAGGTGCTGCCTTTGAAACCGTCGCTGTTGACGTTGGCGACGTTGTTCCCGACGACATCGAGGTACTGCTGGTGATAGCGCAGCGCACTGGCCGCCACGTCGTATGCACGGTACATGGTTGCATTCCGCTTCCGGGTCGTGACCCGCGAGCGCGGCACGCCCGGGAAGGCGGGCGTGCCCCGATGCGGGTCAGGGGGTCAGTCGCGGTAGATCAGCGCTTCATGTTGATGAGGTCCTGGAGAACCTCGTCGGAGGCGGTGACGACCTTGGAGTTCGCCTGGAAGCCACGCTGGGCCATGATGAGGTTGGTGAATTCGCCGGCCAGGTCGACGTTCGACAGCTCCAGGGTGCCGGAGGTGACCAGGCCCATGTTGGCGACCGTGTTGGCCGGGGCGGAGATGACCGCGTTACCCGAGTTGAGC
>CAMCQD010000228.1 GCA_945876925.1 uncultured Dermatophilus sp. | reverse complement strand
ATCCTGCGCGGGGTCTTCGACGGCGATGCCGGGGTGGCGTTCCGGCGCGCGGGTGCCTTCGCCCGCGTCGTCGCGGCCGGCCGGGCCGCCCAGCCCCCGCCGGAAACCGGCCCCGCCGGGCCGGACAGCGCCGCGCATGCCCGCCGGGCCGCCCTCATGCTCGCCACCGGCGAGGACCTCGATGCCTGCGCCCGGCTCTGGGACCGCGGCGACCTGGCCTGAGCGGCCCTTGCCAGCCGTGGCCCCTTCCCCGCCGCCGCAGCGGCCCAGGCCAGCCGCCCGGCCCCTTCCCGCGCGCCACCGGGAGGGCGCTGTATAGCCGCAGTGACCGGCGCTGAGCCCTGGGCTGTTCGTGCGCAACGGGCACTAAACGGACGTAGCGCGTTCACCGTGCGTTCAACTGGGCAGCGCGGGCCCGTCACCGTCGGCCACGTACGGTCTGGGTGCAGCGCTCCGGCGGAGCGGGCACCGGCCCCGGGGAAATCCGCGGTCCCGCAGGCGAACGGACGCTTCCCGGCTAGCGGCGGCGAGGCTCTCGCCGCCGGGCTCCTCCCGCCGGCGCTGCGACGATCTGCCAGCACAGGAGAGGGCCTGATTCCGTGAACCGCACGCACCTGCGCCGGTTGTCCGCCAGCGCGCTGACATCCGTGCTGGCCGTGACGCTGACTGCCTGCGGTGCCGTCAACGAGCGCGAGGGCATGTCCGCCGCCGGAGCCGCCCCCGAGTTCGGCATCTCCGGCACCATCTCCGGGGCGGGCGCGAGTTCCCAGTCCGCCGCGGTCGAGGCGTGGAAGGCCGCCTTCGAGGGCTCGAACATGGACGCCACGGTCAACTACGACCCGCTCGGCTCCGGCGGGGGACGTACCCAGTTCCTCGACGGGGGAGTCCAGTTCGCCGGTTCGGACGCCGCCCTCAGCGATGCTGAGCTGGCCCGGGCGAAGGCCGCCTGCCGCGGCGGCGAGATCATCGAGGCGCCGGTGTACGTGTCGCCGATCGCGGTGGCCTACAACGTGCCCGGGGTCAAGGATCTGCGGTTGTCGGCGCCCGTCATCGCGAAGATCTTCACCGGCGCCATCACCACCTGGGACGACCCGGCGATCCAGGCCGACAATCCCGGAACCCGCCTGCCGGCGATGGCGATCACCCCGGTGCACCGCTCGGACGAATCCGGCACGACCGAGAACTTCACCGACTACCTGAGCAAGGCCGCCCCGGCCGACTGGCCGCATGAGCCCGACGGCGCCTGGCCGGTCAGCGGCGGTGAGGCGGCCAAGGGCACCTCCGGCGTCGTCCAGGCCATCTCGGCCGGGGAGGGCACCATCGGATACGCCGACGAGTCGCAGGTGGGGTCGCTGGGCAAGGCGAGGATCAAGGTGGGCGGGGACTACGTGCAGATCAGCCCCGAGGCCGCCGCCCGGATCATCGACGAATCGGAGGTGCTCCCCGGCCGTCCGCAGTACTCCTACGCCCTGGACCTCAAACGCGACACCACCGCCGCCGGCGTCTACCCGATCGTGCTCACCTCGTACGAGATCGCCTGCACGAAGTACGCCAGCCAGGCACAGGCCGACGTGGTCCGGGCGTGGCTCACCTACATCTTCAGCGAGCAGGGCCAGCTCGCCGCCCAGGGCAACGCCGGCTCGGCCCCCATCTCCGCAAAGACCCGGGCGGCCGCGATGAAGGGCATCAACGCCATCTCAGCCGCCAGCTGACCGGCACGCCTGACTCCCCTCCCGCCTCGCAGAAAGAACTCACCGTGACCATAGAAACGGCGCCACCCCCCAGGGCGGTCACCCGCGCCGGCGACCGGATCTTCGCCGGGCTGTCCACGGCCTCCGGCTGGCTGATCCTGCTCATCCTCGCCGGAGTGGCCGGTTTCCTCATCTGGCAGGCCATCCCGGCGATCGTCGCCGACCCCGCGCAGGTGCGCGGCGGCCGCGGCCTGGCCGCCTACATCGCCCCCCTCCTGCTGGGCACCGTCCTCAGCGCCTTCCTCGCGATCATCATCGCGACCCCGCTGGCCCTGGGCATCTCCCTGTTCATCAGCCACTACGCTCCCCGCCGGCTGGCGGTGGCGCTGGGCTACCTGGTCGATCTGCTCGCGGCTGTGCCGAGCGTGGTCTACGGCCTGTGGGGGATCCTCGTCCTGGCCCCGGCCACCGTCCCGGTCGCGACGTGGATGGGGCAGTGGCTCGGCTGGGTGCCCTTCTTCTCCGGGCAGATCAGCCCGACCGGGCGGACCATGCTGACGGCGGGGATCGTGCTGGCGGTGATGATCCTGCCGATCATGACCGCCACGATCCGGGAGATCTTCTTGCAGACCCCGAGGCTGCACGAGGAGGCCGCGCTCGCGCTCGGCGCGACCCGCTGGGAGATGATCAAGATGGCGGTCCTGCCGTTCGGGCGCTCGGGCATCGTCTCGGGGGCGATGCTCGGGCTGGGCCGCGCCCTGGGGGAGACGATGGCGGTCGCGCTCGTGCTGTCGGCTTCCGGCGCGGTCTCCATCGAGCTGCTCACGTCAGCCAACCCGGGCACTATCGCGGCCGACATCGCGCTCAACTTCCCAGAGTCCAGCGGCCTGGCAGTGAACACGCTGATCGCCTCCGGGCTAGTGCTGTTCGCGCTGACGCTGGCGGTCAACATGCTGGCGCGGTACATCGTGTCGCGCCGGTCCGAGTTCTCCGGAGCGAACTGATGACGACCTTCACGCAGCAGCCGGTCGCTGCGCCCGCGAACAGTCTCGTCAGCGGCCATCTGCGCAGCACGGCCCGCCGGGGCATCCTGGTGGCCAGCGCGCTGGCCGCGGCGGCGGCGGTGCTCGCCGGCACCGGCGAGGTCCACGTGGCGGGGACCATCGCGCTGGGCGCGGTCATCTACTCCGCCGCGATCTATGTCACCTCCCGGGTGGTCGAGGGGCCCCGGCAGGCCGCGGACCGGCTCACCACCGCGGTGGTGACGACGTTCTTCCTGCTCGCCATGGTCCCGCTGGCCTCGCTGCTGACGACTGTCGTGCGGCAGGGCGCGGCCCGATTCGATGCCGAGTTCTTCACGTATTCGATGCGCGGCATCGTCGGGGAAGGCGGGGGCGTCTACCACGCGATCATGGGCACGCTCATCATCACCGCGATCGCGACGGTGGTGTCGGTGCCGATCGGGATCCTGGCCGCCATCTACCTGGTCGAGTACGGCAACAAGAACCGCCTGTCGCGGGCGCTGACCTTCTTCGTGGACGTGATGACGGGCATTCCCTCGATCGTCGCCGGCTTGTTCGCGATCTCGCTGTTCACGCTGTTCATGGGGGCGGGCGCGCGGGCCGGGATCATCGGCGCCGCGGCGCTGAGCGTGCTCATGATCCCGGTCGTGGTACGCAACACCGAGGAAATGCTGCGCATCGTGCCCAACGAGCTGCGGGAAGCGTCCTATGCGCTGGGTGTGCCGAAATGGCTGACCATCGTCAAGGTGGTGCTGCGCACGGCGGTGGCCGGGATCGCGACCGGAGTCACCATCGGCATCGCCCGGGTCATCGGCGAGACCGCCCCGCTGCTCGTCACAGTCGGCATCACCACGGGCACGAACCTCAACCCGTTCGATGGCCGGATGGCGACGCTACCGGTGTTTGCCTACTACTCCTACGCCAATCCGGGGGTGCCCCCGGGGCCGTTCACCGACCGGGCCTGGACCGCGGCCCTCGTGCTCATGGTGATCGTCATGACCCTGAATCTGCTCGCCCGCGCCCTCTCCCACTACTTCGCCCCTAAGGCCCGCTGAGCCGGGCGGTCAGTAAAGGACAAGAACCCGTGTCGAAAGCGATTGAAGTCTCCGACCTGAACATCTACTACGGCAGCTTCCTGGCCGTGAAGGATGTCAATATCACCATCGAGCCCCGATCGGTGACCGCGCTCATCGGCCCGTCGGGCTGCGGCAAGTCGACGTTCCTGCGGTCGCTGAACCGCATGCACGAGGTCATCCCGGGGGCCTACTGCACGGGGAACGTCATCGTCGACGGGGAGAACCTGTACGGCAAGGGCGTGGACCCCGTGCGGGTGCGCCGCAAGATCGGGATGGTGTTCCAGAAGCCGAACCCGTTCCCGACGATGTCAATCGCCGAGAACGTCCTGGCCGGGGTGAAGCTGAACAACCGGCGCATCTCGAAGGAGGACGCCGAGGCGCTCGTCGAGCAGTCGCTGCGCGGTGCCAACTTGTGGAATGAGGTCAAGGACCGCCTGGACAAGCCCGGCTCGGGGCTTTCGGGCGGGCAGCAGCAGCGGCTGTGCATCGCCCGGACCATCGCAGTGAAGCCGGATATCGTCCTCATGGATGAGCCGTGCTCGGCGCTGGACCCGATCTCCACGCTCGCGGTCGAGGACCTCATCACGGAGCTGAAGGAGAACTACACCATCGTCATCGTCACCCACAACATGCAGCAGGCGGCCCGGGTG
>CAMCQD010000227.1 GCA_945876925.1 uncultured Dermatophilus sp. | reverse complement strand
TGGAGCTGCCCGGCACCCTGCCCGGCTCGGTGGTCCTGGCGCGGCTGCTGGACGGGTCGCATGAGGCGTTCGCGGGCACCCTCGCGTCGGTGGGGAACTGCGCCCGCCCGATCCGGCTGCGCGGCTCCTCGCTCACCATCGACACCGCCACCGGCGAGGTGGTCTCGTCGTTCACCTCGGATGCGCTGCCGCTGGGGGAGCTGTACGTGCCGTGCGGGAACCGCCGCGCCCACGTCTGCCCGGCCTGCTCCCGGGTCTACGCGCGGGACACCTTCGAGGTCATCCGCGCAGGCATCACCGGCGGCAAGACCATCCCCGCGTCCGTGGCCGCGTGCCCGCTGCTGTTCGTCACGCTGACCGCGCCCGGGTTCGGGCACGTCCACGGGCTACGCCCCGGCGGCGGCGCATGCCGCCCCCGTACCCCGGGCCGGGCCGTGACCTGCCCCCACGGGGTCCGGTTGTCCTGCAACGCCCGGCACGGCCAGGACGACCCCGCCCTCGGGGCGCCGCTGTGCTGGCAGTGTTACGACTGGACCACTGCCGTCGTGTGGCAGTTCCACGCCCCCGAGCTATGGCGGCGCACCACCACCGCCATCCGCCGCGCCCTCGCGGCCCGCATCGGCGTCACCGAATCGGTGTTGCGGCAGCGGTGCATGGTGCAGTTCGCCAAGGTCGCCGAGTACCAGGCCCGCGGCGCCATCCACTTCCACGCCCTCATCCGCCTCGACGGACCCGCAGGCCCCGGCAGCCCCTGCCCCTTCACCGCCGGGGACCTGTCTGCTGCGGTCACCGCCGCCGCCCGGTCCGTGACCGTGACCGCCCCGCCGGCCTGGGAGACCGACACGGCCCGCGTCCTGGGCTGGGGCGCGCAACTGGACATCCGCACCATCACCTGCCCCCGCCGGGACCTGGCCACATCCGGGGAACTCACCCCCGCGCAGGTCGCCGGATACCTCGCCAAATACGCCACCAAGGACGCCACCGACCTGCGCACCGCCGGGCACCGCCCCCACCTGGCCCGCCTCGCCGAGGGGTGCCGCCGCCTGCACGACCTCGCCCTCACCCGCGAGGAGCACCGCCGCGCCGGGCACCCCACCAACGTCCCCGCCGACCCGAAGACCGGCCGCGACCACTACGCCCTCCTCGGCAAATGGGCGCACATGCTCGGCTTCCGCGGCCACTTCACCACCAAGAGCCGCCGCTTCTCCATCACCCTGGGCAAACTCCGCGCCGCCCGCGCCAGATACCGCCGCCTCATCGAGCACACCCAGCGAACCGGAATCCCACTCGACACCCGCGACCTCGAAGCACGCCTCCTCACCGACAACGACGAGACCACCCTCGTCATCGGGACATGGGAATACGCCGCCACCGGCTGGCCCAGACCCGGCGACCACCAGCTCGCCCTCGCCACCGCCGCACGCGCCCGCGAACACCACCAATGGCGCACCCAAACCCGCCACACCCACTAACCCTCTCCCTCCGAAGACGCAGGAGACAAGACCGATGACTACCGCGACCGATCGTCTGCTTGATGTGGTGCAGGCTGCTGAATGGCTGGGCACGACCGAGCGTTTCCCCCGGCGGCTCATCGCAGAGCGGCGTATCCGCTTCGTGCGGGTCGGCCGTCACGTGCGCATTCCCGAGTCCGCGCTGGCCGACTTCATCGCGGCCAACACGGTCGAGCCGGTGCGCCGGTGCCGTAGGTGGGCGCTCTGATGGCTAAGCGACGGGATTTCGGTCAGATCGTGAAGATGCGGTCCGGTCGCTGGCAGGCAAGCTATGTCGCTCCTGACGGCGTGCGTATCTATGCGCCTCGTACGTTCGCGTATAAGGGTGATGCGTCCGGGTGGCTGGCTGAGCGGCGGGCGGAACTCATCGCTGGTGATTGGGTCGATCCCAGCGCCGGTCGTATCCGGCTGGGGGAGTATGCGCCGGTGTGGATTCGCGAGCGTCGCCTGGCTATCCAGACGCGTGACAACTACCGCACTACGTGGCGGTTGCACATTGAACCGTTCCTGGGGTCGGTCGCGCTGGTGGATATCACTCCGGCGCGGGTGCGCACGTGGCGTTCCCGCCTGCTGGCCAATGGGCGTTCGGAGGGGACGGCGGCTAAGGCGTACCGGCTGCTGCGCGGCATCTTGAATACGGCGGTCGAGGATGAGCGGATCAAGTCGAATCCGTGCCGGATCAAGGGCGCAGGCGACGAGACGCATTCGTCGCGTTATGTCGCCTCGGTTCCGCAGGTGTTCGCCCTGGCTGAGGTTATCGGTGGCCGGTACCGGGTGTTCATCCTGACGGCGGCGTTCACGGGGCTGCGGTGGGCTGAGCTCGTGGCGCTGCGCCGCCAGGATGTCGACCTTGAGGATCGCGTGCTGTACGTGAGGCGCGCGTTCGTGGAGCGCACGGGCGGGCCGGTCGCGAAGCTGCCCAAGGGCGGCAAGGTACGCGTGGTGACCCTGCCGGGCGTGCTCGTCGGCGAGCTGCGCCAGCATCTTGCCGGATACGTCGCCCCCGGGCCGGAGTCGCTGGTGTTCGCGGGCGCGAAGGGCTGCATTCCCCGGCGGAGCAGCTGGCGCACCACCGTTAAGTGGGCCGCGTCCCGCGATGCTGCCGGGCTGCCGCAGGACTTCCATTTCCATGACCTGCGGCACACAGGTAACCACCTCATGGCCCAGTCGGGTGCCTCGACGCGGGAGCTGATGGACCGGATGGGGCACAGCACCATGCGCGCCGCCCTCATCTACCAGCACGCCACCCACGAACGCGCAAGGGAACTCGCCGACAAGCTCGATGCCTTGGTCTCGGAGCGCCGTAACCAAGACGAATCATGAAGGGCTTGCTGTGCACGGGCTGTGCAAACAGTGTCCGCGAGCCGGGACCGTGGAGGTTGTGCTCTTAGGTCAGGTCTTTGACCTGGGGCTTTGCGTTGGAGCGAGTGACGGGAATCGAACCCGCGTATCAAGCTTGGGAAGCTTGTGTTCTACCATTGAACTACACTCGCATGCGTGTCCGGAAATGCTACCGGAAACAGTCTCGGAGAATATAACCCGAGAGCGGTGTCCGTAAGCAGTGTCCGGGAACACGCTGTGAACCTGGCCGCACCCGGACCCGGGCAGGTGCGAGGCAACCCGGAGCCGCTGGTGAGGCTGTCGTTCACGGTGCCGCTGCGTTCCCGCAGCGACTTGGGCAAGCTTACCCGACCTCGTAGATTCATATCGAATCGGGCGTGGTGCGCGGCGGCGGCGTCGTGTCAGCGGGTAGCCGGGCAGGGGCCCGGCCAGCCCCGGCGTCCCGGGAGCCGAGAACGAATCGCGAGGTGGATGATGCAGCTCGAACCGAAGAACCTGCTGCGGCAGGCACGCAAGCTGGCCGGGCGGGTGCGGCGGCGGCTGCATGGCCGCAGCGACGCCAACCCGTCGCGGCACCAGGAGCCGGTGATCCCGGCGGTTCCGCTCACGGGCACCCCGGTGCTGTTCCTGCACCACAGCACCGGCGGCTGCGTCTGGCGCGGGGGAGTTCCCGAGTGGTTCGAGCGCTACAACGCCGAGCACGGCACCGACTACAACGTCGTGGCCCGCGCCTACCCGCACTGGCCGCACCCGTGGACCAACGACCCGTTCGACTACTGGCGGCTCTGGGTCGCCCACCGCGGCGCCAGCACCCATCTGGGACAGGAAACCCTCGACCAGCTCGCAGCCGCCTACGACGTCATCGTGTGGAAGCACTGCTTCACCGCTGCCGAGATCGCACCCGATGACGGCCCGGGACGAGCGGGCGCGCGCACCAAGACCCTGGCCGACTTCAAAGCCACGTACGAAGCGCTCGCGGCCGAGATGCACCGCTTCCCGGAGACGACGTTCATCGTGTGGACGGTGCCGCCGCGCGCCCCGGGCGACACCACGCCCGAGCAGGCAGCCCGCGCCACCGAGTTCGCCCGCTGGGTACGCGAGGAGTGGGATGCGCCCGGCGACAACATCCACATCTTCGACTACCACGAGCTGGCCGCGCCCGGCGGCGAGCTGCGCGCCGGCTACCCGCTCTCCCCGGCGGATTCACACCCCAGCGAGGCCTTCTCGGCACAAGCCGCGCAGGCCTTGGGCCAGCGGATCACCGACATCGTCGAAGGCCGCGCGGACTGACGGAGGCGGGCGGCCCGGCCCCGCGCGCAGGACTGGCCTTCGCACCCGGAGAGCCCCCGTGCGGAGACCGGGCAGCCGGAGGCGGATCTCGCCAGCCCTGGCACGCCACCGGGAGGGAAAGACACCCGAGGCCTCCGAGCCGGCCTGACCCGCTCACCCTCCCCCCGCAACGGCCCCCGGGCGAAGGCCAGGCCGGCCGCCGCAGGCCAAGACGTCACCGGCGCGGGCTGACCGCCAGGCGACAGGCACGTCAGGGCCGCCCCACGGCAGCCCGCGCTGAGGCGGCACCGGACGCTCACGGGAAGC
>CAMCQD010000226.1 GCA_945876925.1 uncultured Dermatophilus sp. | reverse complement strand
GGCCCCGGCACGGCCCCGCCGGCCGATGCGGGCGCGCCACCCGCCGCCGGCACGGACGCGGCGGTCCCTTCCCCGCCCGGAACCCGCCGCCCGCCCACCGACGCCGACCTGGCCGCCGGAGCCGAAGCCGACGCGGCAGTCCTGGTGGGGGTGCTCGCGGATCTGCACGCCAAGGGAATCCTCACCGACGCCGAATTCGCTGCGAAGGTCGCCCACCTCACCACGCGCTCCTGACCGCCGCGGCACGCCCCGGCACAGTAGCCGCAGCGCTGGCCGCAGGCCCCGGACCAGGCCCCGGGCACGGTGTGTTGCCCGGATACACGCCGCTGCCGCCCCGGCATGGTGCAGGATTGCGCCATGGGCCGCATCGAAGGGAGCGACCATGCCGAGCGACGCACATGAGCCGGAGAGCCCCAGGCTGATCCGGCGCGAGGACCTGGCTCAGGCGGCCTACGCGGGCGGCACCTGGATCGCCTTCGAAGGCGAAGCGCCGCCGGAGGCCCCCTGGGAGAACGAGATCGACACCTCGCCGATTACCGCCGAGGAGATGACCGGGATCTGGCTGACCACGGTGTGGGGTCAGGAGAGCCCGGTCTGGCTGGACGGGCAGCCCGTCGAACCCGAGGAACTGGGCATCCCCGCCGAGATCGCCGACCGGCTGCGGGACTGGGCTGACATGTGGAACACCCAGTGGAATCCGGACTCCGGCTGGGAGCCGCGCGCCCGGATCACCGATTACGAAGCGCTGGGGGAGTGGCTGGCCCGCCGGGTCAAGGATGCGTGCGGGCCCGTGCGGGTCAGCCTGCAGCCAGCTCACCTGGGCCGGTCCGGGGTGCGCACGATCGACGGTCCCGAGCAGCGCGAACCGGTCGTGCTGCGCCTGATGAACGACTACGGTGCCCGGATGCCGGTGCGGGGTCCTGGCGGCCGGCCCGACGAGTTCGTCACCGAATTCGGCGTGGGCAGCTTCAGCTCCGAGATCAACGCCCGGCTGGAGGCCTGGGCGCAGGAATTCGCCGCCTTCATGGACCCGCGGACGGGCTGGTCCGCCCCCGAGCTCGCCGCCGGTCACGCCCAGGAAGGCGCCGATCTCGTGCACGCCATGCAAGCCGAGCTCGGCCCTGACTACCGGGTCGAGCTCGTGCTGTGGGAACTAGGCGAGGACGCGCCTGCGCGGCCGGATCGCCTCGGCGAGCCAGCGCCGGCGGAGCCGTAGCCGCGCCCCCCGAAGGCGCAGCTACGGCCCCGGGCGGGTGCCAGAACGGAAAGGTGGCAGCCACCTGGGGGAAACCCCGCCGGTCAGGCTGCCAGATCCGCTCCGGCAGTACTGGGGGAATGCGGGAAAAGCTCTGACCACGCAGTGAACCCGCCGCGCAGCGCGGTGACCTCGCCCAGTCCGAGCGAGCGCAGATGGGCGGCGATGCGCTCAGCGTGCGATCCATCAGCGCTGAGCAGGATGACCGGGCTGCTCTCGGCGAGGCGGACCAGGTCGGCGTAGCCGCTGAGCGCGGCCGGGTCGAGGGGGCGTGCCGCCACCGGATCCGCCGGAATGCCCTGCCGGTCGCGGACCGCCCCCGGACGCAGATCGACCAGGGTGGCCCGCTCATACAGGGCGTCCTGGTAGGCCGCGGCCGGGCTGATGGCGGCCTGCGGGTCGGGGGAGGCGAGCGCGGAGTCGGCGAACAGCCGGGTGACCCACAGGTCGTCGGCGCTGATGCTGGTGGCGTGGGCAGCGGATGCCGTGGTGATGCTCATCGGGTATTCGTCCTCGGTTTCCTGGGGTGGTCGCGGGTGCGGGCTGGAGCGGTGCTCAGCAGCAGCGACAGCACATTCGCGACGCAGCCCGCCGGGATTCCGGTGCGGCCACGCGAGCGGCACCCGGCCAGGGGGTGCCAGCGGTGCTCGGCAGGGACGAGTGGTTCACGCCACCTATGGAAGCACCACCGCGCCATACATGTCTAGTAGTTATGGCTAGGATTCTTATCAGTTATCTAATGGTGAGATGCGACCGCCCCCACCGGGGCACCAAGCGTCACCAGGCCGGGCATCCTCGCACGGGAAAGCCCGGCCCCGGCGCAATGGCCGGAACCGGGCTTCACCAGGAACACGCGGGACGTGCGATTGCCTGCCAGGGGCAGGCTCACCCGCCGTCACGCCAGGCCCGCAGGCCCGGATCGCGGGCGAAGGCCGCTCGGTGCCCTCGACCGCGCTGATGGTCCCAGCCGAGACCTCCGCCTCAACCTGGGCGCGGATCGCCTTCACAGCCGGGCCCTGCCGCAACAGGGCGGAGATCTCCTCAAGGGCCATCGTCCACATCCAGTCCCGCTGCTGCTGCGCCCTGCGCTCCTCCAGCTTGCCCAGCTCGGTGAGCCGCTCCCGGTGCTTGAGCACCGCGTTCCAGACCTCTTCGAGCCCGGCGCCGGTCAGGCCGCTGCACGTGAGCACGAGCGGAGGCGGCAGGTCGTCGCCGGAGCGCATGAGCCGCAGCGCCCCGGACAGCTCCCGGGCCGCCCGCTTGGCAGGCAGCTCGTACTCGCCGTCGGCCTTGTTCATCGCGATGACATCGGCGAGCTCGAGGATGCCCCGCTTGATGCCCTGGAGCTGATCGCCGGTCCGGGCCAGGTAGAGCATGAGGAACGTGTCCACCATGTCAGCCACCGCGACCTCGGACTGCCCGACGCCGACCGTCTCGACGATGATGACGTCGTAGCCGGCCGCCTCGAGCAGCAGCATCGACTCCCGGGTAGCGCGGGCCACCCCGCCCAGATGCCCGCCCGAGGGCGAGGGCCGGATGAACGCCTCATCGCGCATCGACAGCTCCGTCATCCGGGTGCGGTCACCCAGGATGCTGCCGCCGGTGCGGGAACTAGACGGGTCGACCGCGACCACGCCGACCTTGTGCCCCTTATCGATGAGCAGGCACCCCAGGGTGTCGATGAACGTCGACTTGCCGACGCCCGGCACGCCCGAGATACCCACCCGGATCGAGTTGCCCGTGTAAGGGCGCACCGCCGCGAGCAGCTCCCGCGCCTGGAGATGGTGATCGGCTCGGCTGGACTCGACCAGGGTGATCGCGCGGGCCAGCGTGGCACGCTGGCCCGCGCGCACTCCCTGCGCGAGCTGTTCGACGGATAGGGCCCCGGGACGCACTAGCGCGCGGCCCCCTCGCTGGCCCGCGCGGTGAGCTTCTCGAGCACGTTCACCGCCGCGTCGGGGATGACCGTCCCGGGCGGGAAGATCTCATCGGCTCCGGCCGCGCGCAGCTCGTCGAAGTCCTGGGACGGGATGACGCCGCCGACGACGATCATGAGATCGGGGCGGCCCGCCTTGTCCAGCTCGGCGCGCAGCGCCGGGACGAGCGTGAGGTGCCCAGCGGCGAGCGAGCTGACCCCGACCACGTGGACGTCGGCCTCGACCGCCTGGCGGGCGACCTCCTCGGGGGTCTGGAACAGCGGGCCCACATCGACGTCGAAGCCGAGGTCGGCAAATGCGGTGGCGATCACCTTCTGGCCGCGGTCGTGCCCGTCCTGGCCCATCTTGGCGACCAGGATGCGCGGGCGGCGTCCGTCGAGTTCCTCGAACTTGGCGACCAGTTCGCGCACCTTATCGGTGCTGGTGCTGCTGCCCTCGGCGGCGGCCTCTTCCCGGTACACCCCGCTAATGGTACGGATCTGAGCGGTGTAGCGCCCGAATTCCTTTTCCAGGGCAGCGGAAATCTCACCGACGGTCGCCATCGCGCGGGCCGCGTCGATCGACAGGGCCAGCAGGTTGGCGTCCGGGCCCGAACTCGCGGCGGCCTTCGTGAGCGCCTCCAGCTTGGCCTGGACCTCGGCCTCGTCGCGCATCTCCCGCAGCCGGCGCAGCTTGTCGATCTGCTCGCGGCGCACCGCAGCGTTGTCGACCTTGAGCACCTCGAGCGGCTCGTCGTCGGCGACCTGGTACTTGTTGACGCCGACCACCGGCTGGATGCCGGTGTCGATCCGGGCCTGCGTGCGGGCCGCGGCTTCCTCGATGCGCATCTTGGGAATGCCGGCCTCGATGGCCTTGGTCATGCCACCGGCGTGCTCGACCTCCTGGATGTGCGCCCAGGCGCGGGCAGCCAGGTCGCGGGTGAGCGCCTCAACGTACGCGCTGCCGCCCCACGGGTCGACGACCTGGCAGGTGTTCGATTCCTGCTGGAGGGTCAGCTGGGTGTTGCGGGCGATCCGGGCCGAGAAGTCGGTCGGCAGGGCGATGGCCTCGTCCAGGGCGTTGGTGTGCAGCGACTGGGTGTGCCCCTGGGTCGCGCCCATCGCCTCGACGCAGGTGCGCACGACGTTGTTGTACACGTCCTGGGCGGTCAGCGACCAGCCGGAGGTCTGCGAGTGGGTCCGCAAGCTCATCGACTTCGGGTTCTTCGGGTCGAAGCCGCGCACCAGGCGCGCCCACAGCATGCGGGCGGCACGCATCTT
>CAMCQD010000225.1 GCA_945876925.1 uncultured Dermatophilus sp. | reverse complement strand
GGTTGAGGCTGCCCAGGTGCCCGGTCTTGAGAGCCTGAATCGGGCCGATCGTCTCCGCAGAGAGCAGCAGCACGTCATCATCGATGCCGCCGAGTGCCTTGAGCGCATCGAGCAGCACCGCCGATGAGCAGCCGAGCAGCGAACTCGTCTTGCCGGTGATGATCCGCCCGTCGGGTAACTCGATCGCCGCCGCCGGTCCGTGAGTCTGCGCGGCGGTCCGGCGCGCGGGCTCGACCACGGGACGGTCCGTCGCCGAAATTCCCAGGCGGCTCATGAGAATCGCGATCCGCTCCGACATGCCGGGCTCCAGCGCCTCACGCTTCTCGTGCGCCAGTGCCCGGAAATACCTCCGGATCACCTCCTGCTTCGACGCGGCCCGGCACACCTCGTCATCGCTGATGCACTCACCGGCCATGTTGACCCCCATGTCGGTGGGTGACTTGTACGGCGAAGCCCCCATCACCTTCTCGAACAGGAGGGCCAGCACGGGAAAGACCTCGACGTCACGGTTGTAGTTGACACACAACTGCCCGTACGCGGCCAGATGGAACGGATCGATCATGTTGACGTCGTCAAGGTCAGCGGTGGCGGCCTCGTAGGCAATGTTCACCGGATGATCCAGCGGCAGGCCCCAGATCGGGAACGTCTCGAACTTCGCATACCCCGAAGGGATCCCGCGCCGGTGGTCGTGGTACATCTGCGACAGGCAAGTCGCCATCTTGCCGCTGCCCGGCCCGGGAGCCGTGATCACCACGAGGTCGCGGCTGGTCTCAATGTATTCGTTACGTCCGTATCCCTCATCGCTGACGATACGCGCCACGTCATGCGGGTACCCCTTGATCGGGAAGTGCCGGTACACGGTGAGGCCAAGGCACTCCAGCTTGCGCTTGAACGCCTGCGCGGCCTGGTTATCGTCCGCCCAGTGCGAGATCACCACGCCGCCAACGTGCAGGTTGCGGGAACGGAACTCGTCGATGAGCCGCAGCGTGTCGGCGTCGTAGCAGATGCCGAGATCGGCGCGGACCTTGTTCGCGGCCAGATCCCGGGCGCTGACGACCACCACCATCTCGACCTCGTCGGCGAGGGTCTGCAGCATGACCAGCTTGTTGTCCGGCGTGAAACCAGGCAGCACGCGCGCGGCGTGGTGGTCGTCGAAGAGCTTGTCGCCGAATTCGAGATAGAGCTTGCCGCCGAACCGTTTTCGCCGCTCATCGATGTGCCTCGACTGCAACTCCAGGTACTTTTCCCGATCGAACCCAACGACGCGTGTGCTCAACGACGTCCCCTCTCTTCCCCGCAGGGAGCCTACCGGCGTCCGGGCGCTGGCCTCCGCGCCCCTGGCGGGACGGGCGCGGCGCGCCCGTCCCGCCAGGGGCGCGCCCGCATTGCCGAGGTGCGCCCCCGTCATCGCCGGGAGGCTCCCCGGGGTATCCGCTATGAGCGGCCTGCTGATGCCACCGGACCAGGCGGCATCACCCTCGGATCCTCAACGACTAGGCACGCAGTCGTACCGGACCCAGCGTTCAGCGGCCTTGGCTATCAGGGCACGGCGAAGGTGACAGGCGACGCAGGCAGGGGCTCCGAGCGCATCGGACACCGCATCGCGTCATCCTCTCTCGGTGTCCGGTAAGTGATCCGTCCCTGGGCAACACCCGAGGCCGCGACGCTGACGATGCCCGCCCTGCGCCGACATGCTGCGGCCCACGCGCGGAACCGGGCCTGTGCCGCGACCGTAGCGATCGCAAGTATCCCTTTCTCCGATGCGTGCGCGCGTTTACCTGCGTAAACGTGCCACGTCCCTCAAGAAAGGGATACTTGCGATCGCTACGTCGCTGCGTCGCGGCGCCTTCCCGCTGCAGCGGTCGCCCGAGCAGACCGAGAACGGACGCGTTTGCGCTGAAGACGGCGCCAGCGGGTGGCGTCGCTCTCCGCATCGATGTGCGCACGACGGCTCCCGACGACGACCTCGACGACTTCTCGTATCCAGGCAGGCTCTTCGCGAACCTGCCGCAGAGTGAATGTGAGCACGATCCACCCGGCGGCGTTGAGTAAGGCATAGCGCCGCCGATCCAGGTAGAAATTGTCTCTGCCGCCGTGGAATTCGTAACTATCTGCCTCGCACGCCAACCGAAGGTGAGGTACCCCGAGATCCACCGTCGCGTGCAGTCCGAGAGCCGGATCCTGCACCCGGGCCTGCGCCTGGAACTCGACGCCACCAACGCCGAGGAGGATCCACCGGAGGGCAGACTCGAAGGGATTGGCTGCCGCCCCATCGGCATTCGTCAGGATCCGGCGCACTCGTTCAGCCCGCCGGCCCCGGTAGCACTCAGCAGCGGTCCTCATTTCGAGGGGCCCGATCGCCTCGGTCCGCAGCGCCGAATCAGCAATCGCCAGGGCCTCTGCCGGAGGCAGATCCCGCGCGCAGTCGATGACAGTCCGCAGCGGGCTGGTGCAGTTCACCCTGAGTTCCTCACCAGTAAGAGACGTGCGCCGCACAGCGACAGGAACGGACGTGGCCGCCGGTCGCGGCCGGCCCTTCGGGTACGTGAGTTCTACGCACGTAGGCGGTTCCAGGACCATCCAGCGCTGAGCGATCGCCGCGCTCCGGTGCGACAGCACGGCCCTGCGCCCCCGGGCGAAGGCGAGCAGCGCCGTGATGTGGTCGGACTCCGCCGGCTGGGGAGACGGGTCCGGATTCGTCCAGGAGCGGCAGGCATTGGCATCGCCTAAGGGCGGAGTCGCGAGGCGGGTGAGGACGTACGATCCGTTGCCGAGATTCGTTACCCAGCCACACTCCTCGGCGGATCGGAGGGCGGCGCGAGAAACAGCTTCCATGAGGTCAGAGCGCATCCCGGCGCCCCTGCGGTCTTCGAGGTAGGCGACGATATCGCCAGCGCGGTTCGGTCTTGGCATGGGTGAATCCTGGTCCCCGGCGGCACCGCACCGGAAAGTTATCCACAGAGATACCCCCGGGTGTGAAAAAGAGATCGAATTCTCATGGAGTGCAGCGCGATCCACTAAATGACCTGTGGACGCCCGCTGTGGATTCCCTCTCAGGAGAGCCCTGGCTCCGGTCCAGTGCGGGTGGGCGACGCCCGGTGAAGCGCACGTAGCGACCGCAAGTATCCCTTTCCCGGCCACGCGCGCGCGTTTACCTAGGTAAACGCGCCGCAGCACCTGAGAAAGGGATACTTGCGGTCGCTACGCCTCCCGGGGCCGGTGCTCACCGGCCGGCCGATGCGCGCGGGCAGCTGCGGGGAATCCCCTGGCACGTAACAGCGTTCGCCCGGGGAGCGGCAGGTGGGTTCCCGCCTGCGGCGCGCAGGACGCTTCGTCAGCGCCGGGACGCGCTCGCTGTCAGCCCGGCCAGGTGGGCGTCCATGAGGCGGCGGCTCTCAAGGGTGACCTTCGACCAGCGCGAATCCGTCACCCCGGCCTCCACCTGGGCGGCGAAGGCGAGGATCTCGTGGTGCATGGTGTCCGGCGGGGTGACCGGGGCGTCGAGCAGGGTCTCGGTCTGGCCGCCGCGCGGGTGGAACTGCATGAGCGCCGGTTCGGCCAGGTCGGAGATGGTGATCGCGCCGTCTTCGCCGAGGATCACGCTGGGGGTGACGCCCTGGGTGATCTTCGACCAGGAGATGCTGGCCACCATCTCGTCGTAGGTCAGCGTCATCGACCCGGCGCCTTCGAAGCCGTTGTGCAGCAGCACGCTCGTGCCGGTGACGGCGAGCGGCGTGCCGAACAGGTCGATGGCCGGCTGCAGCGCGTACACGCCGATATCTCCTAGCGCGGAGTTGCCGAGCGACGGGTTGAACGCGTTCATCTTCTCCCCCGCCCGGAACCGGTCGTACCGCGACGAGTACTGGCACTTGGCGAAGTTCACCTGCCTGATGGCGCCGACCCTGGGGAGGGTCTCGCGTAGCAGCCGGTATGCGGGGGTGTGGAGGTGCCGGGTGGCCTCCATCGCCACGACGCAGGCGCGGGAGGCGGCGTCGAAGATGTCCCGCACCTCCGCCTCGGAGGTGGCCATGATCTTCTCGACCAGCACGTGCGCGCCTGCCTCGATAGCCTGCTTGGCCTGGGCGTGATGGGCCCCATTGGGGCTGGCAATATAGACGGCGTCGACCGCGCGGGCCATCTGGGTGACGCTGGTGAACACGGAAGCGATGCCGTGCTCGCGCGCGAACGCCTCACCTTTCTCGCGCCGCCGTGACATGACGGCCGAGGCCTCCGCGATCCCGCTGGTGCGTCCGCAGGCTCGCACGAACCAGTCGCTGATGAAGTTGGTACCGACGATCCCGAACCGGAGTGCAGCCATACCGCGAGGCTAACCGCAGCGATATACTGCGGGGCCCGGCCCCGGAAATCGCCGCGCAGCGATCGCGCCAGACGCCCGCGCGGAGGCGCTAGAGGACCACATCCTCCGCTCAGAAACCGGGAGATACCAGGAAAACCCGGGACGGCGCTG
>CAMCQD010000224.1 GCA_945876925.1 uncultured Dermatophilus sp. | reverse complement strand
CTGCGCTACGCCAATCTCGCGGTGCGCGGCAAGCTCATCGCGGACATCACCGGGCGCCAGGCCGGGGCCGCGCTCGCCCTGCGGCCCGACCTGGTCTCCATCGTCGGCGGCGGCAACGACATCCTGCGGCCCCGGGCCGACCTCGACCAGATCACCCGGCAGCTGGAGGACGCGGTCGCCCGGATCCGCGCCACCGGCGCCGACGTGCTGCTGGCGACGTCGACCGATCCCCGCGACGCCCCGGTCATCCGGCTCCTGCGCGACCGGCACGCGATCTTCACCGCGCATATCTGGACGATCGGGCGCCGCTACGGCTGCGCGGTGATCGACCAGTGGGGCATGCGGGCGCTGCGCGACTGGCGGATGTGGAGCGCCGACCGCATCCATATGACCAGCGAGGGTCATGCCCGCGTCGCCGGCGCCGCGCTTCGCGCGCTCGGCTGCGATATCACCGATGCGATGACCTCGGTCCAGCTGGCCGGGGCCCCGCCGGGCCCCCCGCTGCCCGGGCCGGGCCGGCGCGAGCGCTGGCGCGCCGACCGCGAATGGGCCCGCACTTACCTGGGCCCGTGGATCCGGCGCCGGATCAAGGGCGTCAGCAGCGGCGACGGCCGCGCCCCCAAGCGCCCGGACCTCGAACCGCTCTGACCGGGAACGGGTCAGGTGCCGGCTGAGCGCACCGCCGCGCGCAGCGCCGCGGCGAACTCGTCCACGTCCGCCGCGGTGGTGTCCCAGCTGGTCATGAGGCGGACCTCACCGGCGGCGGCGTCCCAGTCGTAGAACCCGAATCGCGCCGCCAGCGGATCCTTGACCGCAGCCGGGAGGACCGCGAACACCGCATTGGCCTCGGGCCTGCGGGTAAGCCGCACCCCGCCGATCCCCTCGATCGCCGCCGCCAGCCGGGCCGCGGCGGCGTTGGCCGCCCTGGCGTTGCGGAGCCACAGATCGGTGCCGTACAAGGCGAGCAGCTGCGCGCTGGCGAATCGCATCTTGCTCGCCAGCTGCGCACTGTACTTACGCACATAGCGCATGTGCCCGGCCAGGGCGGGGTTGAGGACGAGCACGGCCTCGGCGCCCAGCAGCCCTGCCTTGGTCCCGCCCAGGGAGACCACGTCCACGCCCAGCGCACTGGTCAGCTCGGCCAGCGAGGCACCCAGCGCCGCAGCGGCATTCCCGAGCCGGGCCCCGTCGAGGTGCACCATCAGCCCCCGGGCGCGGGCGTGCCCGGCCAGCGCGGCCAGGTCGTCAACCGGGTACACGGTGCCCAGCTCGGTGGACTGGGTGAGCGTGAGCACGCGGGCGACGGCGTTGTGCTCCCCGTGCAGCGCTCCGAGCACGCTGTCGACGAGCGCGGGCGTGAGCCGCCCGTCAGGGGTATCCACTGGCAGCAGCTTGATCCCGGCGAGCAGCTCGGGGGCGCCGCACTCGTCGGTGTTCAGGTGCGCGCTGCGGGCGCACACCACCGCCTCCCACCGGCGGGTCATCAGGTCCAGGGCGACCACATTGGCCCCGGTGCCGTTGAACACCGGCCAGATGGTGGCCTGGCCGCCGAAGACATCGCGGGCCAGCTCGCCGAGCGCCCGGGTATACGGGTCGTCGCCGTAGGCGGGCACGTGCCCGCCGTTGGCCTGGCCGATCGCGGCGAGCACCTCCGGATGCACCCCGGCGAAGTTGTCGCTGCCGAACAGCCGCCGCCCCGGATCGTGCCGGGCCGCCGGGCCGCCGGCCCCGCCGGGAACCGGGTCACGCTCAGATCCCATGCCACCATCGTGGCACCCCGGGTCCCATGCCCCCGCGCAGGGCATCCAGCGCTTCGCGGGCCACGCCTTCCCCGGAGGCGGCATCGTCCCCGCGCAGGGGCATCCGGGCCAGCGGCATCCTGCCCGGCTAGCCTCAGCCGTGCCGGTCCGCCCGGCCCCCGGTAAGGTGACCCTGCACGCCGCCTGATGCCCCCGGACGCCTGCGCGGCCGCGCAGGATGCCGCAGAGAAGAGGAACCGCCCATGCCACATCTGCACGTCATCGGGGTCGGCGTCGGCGACCCGCAGTACCTCACCCTCGCCGCGATCGAGGCCATCAAGGACACCAGCGTGTTCTTCGTCATCGACAAGGGCGAGGTCAAGGCCGATCTGACCGCTGCCCGCCAGGTGATCCTCGACGCTCACGCCAGGCCCGGAGCGTACCGCGTCGTCACCATCAGGGACCCCGCCCGGATCGTGCAGGCCGGCATGAGCGCGCAGGCCTACGCCGGGGAGGTGAAGCGCTGGCGGGATGCCCGCCTGGAGCTCATCGCGGATTCCCTTACCAGGGAGCTGGCCGGCGACTCGACCGGGGCCTTCCTCGTGTGGGGCGATCCCAGCCTGTACGACGGCACCCTGCGCATCCTCGACGACCTCATCGCCTCGGGGATGCACGACCTGGAGTACGACGTCATCCCGGGCATCTCCAGCCTGCACGCCCTGACCGCCAGGCATCGCACCCTGCTCAACCGCGTGGGCGGCTCGGTGCTCATCACCACGGGACGCCAGCTGGCCCGGGGCTGGCCTTCCGGTGCCGACGACGTGCTGGTGATGCTCGACTCCGGGTTCGCCGCCCGGGCATACGCGCACGAGCCGATCACCGTCTACTGGGGCGCCTACCTGGGCACCGCCGACGAGCTGCTCATCGCCGGGCCGCTCGCGGAGGTGGCCGATGAGATCGAGCGGGTACGCACCGAGGCCCGCGAGCGCAAGGGCTGGATCATGGACACGTACCTGCTGCGCCGGGGGAAGCTGCGCTGACCGCCCCGGGCCGGCCTGCCCCGCTCCGCCGGCGGATCACCGCCGGCCTCAGGCGAGGCCGCCCGGGTACCGGAGAGGGACGGACCAACGTCCCTGGCAGGTCACTTTGTCACTACGTGGAAGCTGCCGGGGACTAGTGTGGTGGGAGAGGTCACTCACGCATGCCTCGTGACCAGCAGCCGGCCGGTTCGCGCCGGCCGGGTCCCGGACGCGAGGTGCCGCGGGAGGCTGGCCCGCCGTCAGGCGGGCCGGAGCGCCGCCTAGGCGCGGACCCATCGCCCAGCCGCTTTCCCGGGCGAACCACGGCAACGGAGCACCGCACCGCGATTCGGCCTAGTGAGCGGACCGTCATAGTGGCCGTCACCGGCCATGGAAGGGAAACGAGTCGTGACGCAGACCGAATCGGTGCCCACCGAACATTCGACTGAGATGCCGTCACTGGCCGGCGATTTCCCGAGGATCTCCTACGAGGAGTGGGAGGTTCTCGTCGCCAAAGTGCTCAACCGCGGCCGGCCGGAAGGCAAGCAGTTAACCCCTGAGCAGGCGGTCGGCCGCTTGCGCGTGACCACCGTCGACGGGGTCACCATCAACCCCCTGTACGTCCTGCCGGACGATGAGGACGCCCCGCCCCCCACCGGGCTCCCGGGCGTCATGCCGTTCACCCGCGGGCGCGCTGGGCCTCGACGGAATGGGACGTGCGTGCTTTCCATGACGACCCCGATGTCGCCATCACCCAGGACGCCATCGCGGCCGACCTCGAGCGCGGCGCGACCTCACTGTGGCTGCGGGTCGGCGCGGACGGCATCGCCCCCGGGGATGTCACCCCGGTGCTCGGCGGGGTCGACTTCGCCTCCACCCCGGTAGCAGTGGACTCCGCGGACGACCAGGACGCCGCGGCCAGGAGCCTGCAAGCCGCCTGGGAGGCCGCCGGAGCCGCCGATGACGCCGTCCGCGGCTCACTCGGCATCGACCCCTTCGCCCGGGCCGCGCGCCGCGGCGGGGACATCGACACCACGGCGCTGGTCACGTGGGCCAGGACCTGCCGGGACCGCTACCCGGGCGTCGTCCCGGTCAGCGTCGACGTACGCCCCTACCATGACGCCGGCGCCGGTGACGTCGAGGAGATCGCCTTCTCCATGGCCACCGCGGTGGAGATCCTGCGCGCGCTGGACGAGGCGGGCATCCCGCCGGCCGAGGCGTCCGGCCTGATCGAGTTCCGCGTCGTGGTGAGCGAGGACCAGTTCGCCAGCATCGCCAAGCTGCGCGCCCTGCGCCGGCTGTGGGCCCGGATCGGCGAGGTGCTCGACGTGCCTGAGGCGGCCCGCGGCGCACGCACGCACGCAGTCACCTCCGAGCGCATGATGACCCGGGATGACCCCTACGTGAACATGCTGCGCACCACGATCGCGTGCTTCGCCGGCGCGGTCGGCAACGCCGACGCGATCACCGTGCTCCCGTTCGACAACGCGGTCGGGTACCCGAACCCCTTCTCCCGGCGCATCGCCCGCAACACCCAGGTCATCCTCGCCGCGGAATCGCACCTGGGCCGCGTGGCCGACCCCGGCGGCGGCTCGTTCTACCTCGAAGCGCTCACCGGCGAATTCGCCTCCAGGGCCTGGGAGCTGTTCGGCACCATCGAGGCCGGCGGCGGCATGCGCGCCGCGCTGGAGTCCGGCAGGATCCGTCAGATCACCGACGAGGTCCA